>VBKF01000130.1:0-2384 GCA_005888095.1 Deltaproteobacteria bacterium
GGCTGCTGTCCTGGCGCTCGGCGTCTTCTGGTTCGTCAGTCGCGCGTACGGCTGAAGCCGGTCGTGCAGTGTCCGGCTCCGCGGGTGCCTCCGCCTGGTGGCTCTGACCCCGCTGGCCCAGAATTTGTCGATTTTTGCTTGACAGAACGCACAGCGCCTGTGCTACCAACGGCCCCGCGCCAACCAGCCACCACAGCGGGACGCCGACGTCCAACGAGGGGGTGTCATGAGTCGAGCGAGTGTGCGTCTCACCCTGAAGGCGCTGACACTGTGCGCGTTCGCCGTGATCCTCGGCCCGGCAGGACGCGCCGCGGCGCAGATATCCGGGGCAACGAGCAACGCGTCGGGTGCGACCTGCAGCGGCGGTGGAAGCGGCGACGGCGACTGCCGGAACTCCACGCAGTCACTTATCAACAACGGGACGACCTTCGAGAGCCGGTACGCCTGGAACATCAACGCCGACACCACCGTCTTCAGCACCCACGACACGAGCGGCAATGCGAAGCACAACATCTCGTTCAACGTCACCGCGCCCACGAACTACCGCCTCGACATCAGCACCCAGCGCGTGGGCGCGATGGACCGCGGGAACGACGCGTCCAACTGCGACGGCAGCGCGGACACGAGCGGCATCACCGGCTCCTCCAACGTGGCGCTCAGCTCGGGCACGCTGACCCTCACCGATCCTGGCTCGATCGGCAACGGGGGTGGGGACGCGGACGTCCCCTTCAACCAGTCGAGCAGCGCCGTCATCATGGGCACGAGCAACGGCGTGGCGCAGAGCCACAGCCTCACCTTCACCTGGAACGGCTCGGTACGCAGCAACTCGTGCGAGGCTGCCGTCCGCCAGGGCGAGTCGTCGGGGACCACGTCGGGCTGCGGTGTCTGCGGCTATCCCGGAAGTCCTTCGCGCACGCAGGCTAGTGACGGGCACTTCGTCACCGTGACGCTCCACCGCTGCGGCGACGGGGTGGTCGATACGTCGCTCAGTGAGACCTGCGACCAGGGCGCCACCAACGGCTCTTCGAGCTCGTGCTGCAACGCGGCCTGTCAATTGGTCTTGGCGGGGACGGTGTGCCGCCCCTCCGCCGGCGGCTGCGACCCGCAGGAGGTATGCACCGGCGTCAGCGGGAGCTGCCCGTCCGACACGCGCTCTCCGCTCGGGACGGTCTGTCGAGCCCCCGCAGGCCCGTGCGACCAACCCGAGATCTGCGACGGTCTGAGTGCGGGGTGTCCGAACGACGTCTTCCTCGGCAGCACGAGCGGTTCGTTCGTGTGCCGGCCGGCGGTTGGCACCTGCGATCACCAGGAGGTGTGCGACGGGACGGGACCCAACTGCCCACCCGACACGTTCCTCAACGGCGTGCAGTGCCGCGCGTCGGCCGGCGTCTGCGACCCGGCCGAGTCCTGTAACGGCTCGGGCCCCAATTGCCCGGCTGACGCCAAGAGTCCCGCCGGCACCGTCTGCCGGGCGTCCGCCGGTACCTGCGATGTGGCGGAGACCTGCGACGGACTGACCAACAACTGCCCCGCGGACGCGTTCGCCTCGGCGAGTACCGTCTGTCGCGCCGCCGCGGGTGAGTGCGACCTGGCCGAGAACTGTCCGGGGAACGGGCCCAACTGCCCCGCCGACGCGAAGAAGACGAGCGGCACCGCCTGCACCTCCGACGGCAATCCCTGCACGCTCGATCAGTGCAACGGGACGAGCGTGACGTGTCAGCACCCCGCGGGCAATGCGGGGGCGGTCTGCCGCGCCTCGGCGGGAGTCTGCGACCTGACGGAGACGTGCACCGGCACGAGTACGACCTGTCCCGCCGACGCCAAGAGCACGGCGGTCTGCCGGCCGGCAGCCGGTCCGTGCGACAACGCGGAGAGCTGCGACGGCTCGAGCAACGACTGTCCGCCGGATGGCTTCATGTCGAGCCTCACCGAGTGCCGCGCGGCAGCGGGTGACTGCGACGTCGCCGAGAACTGCACCGGGAGCAGCGCCGATTGTCCACCCGACGTGTTCCAGGGCAGCAACGGGGGCGCCTTCGTCTGCAGGTCGGCGGCCGGCGACTGCGACGTTGACGAGACGTGCGACGGGACGGGCCCCAACTGCCCGCCGGACGCCTTCAAGTCGTCGAGTGTCGTCTGTCGCCCGTCGGCGGGTGACTGCGACGTCGCCGAGAACTGCACCGGCTCGAGCGCTGCCTGCCCGAGCGACGCCCTCAAGGCTGCGGGGACCGAGTGCCGCGCGTCGGCGGGTCCCTGCGACGTCGCGGAGGACTGCGACGGCTCGAGCCCGACCTGTCCGGCGGATGCCTTCCAGCCGTCGAGCGTCGTCTGCCGTGGGGCGGCCGGGGACTGCGACCTGGCCGAGAACTGCACGGGTTCGGGTGCCG
>VBKF01000130.1:2424-13880 GCA_005888095.1 Deltaproteobacteria bacterium
TGGAGAGCTGCACGGGCTCCGGCCCGAGCTGTCCCCCCGACCTGATCCAGAGCGCGGGCGGCGCCTTCGTGTGCCGTCCGTCGGCGGGCGCGTGCGATCCGGCCGAGACCTGCAACGGCTCCAGCGTGAGCTGCCCGCCTGACGCGAAGAGCACCGCCGTGTGCCGCCCGGCAGCCGGCGGTTGCGACGTCGCCGAGAGCTGCAACGGCTCGTCCGACAACTGTCCGCCGGATGCCCTCCGCCCGTCCGGCTTCGTGTGCCGGCCGGCGGCCGGCGACTGCGACGTCTCCGAGACCTGCTCGGGCTCGAGCGCGGCCTGCCCGGCCGATGCGTTCAGGCCGGCCAGCACCGAGTGCCGGGCGTCAACCAGCGTGTGCGACCCGGCGGAGAACTGCACCGGGTCGAGCGCGAGCTGTCCGGCCGACGCGCACAGCCCCGACAGCGACGCGGACGGCCTCTGCGATGCCGCCGACAACTGCCCGAGCGATCCGAACCCCGGTCAGCAGGACGACGACGGCGACGGCATCGGCAACGCGTGCGACCCCTGCAACAACATCATTCCGGTCAGCGTCAGCAAGCCGAACCTGACGATCGGCAGGCTCACGACGCCACCGGGCGACGACCGATTCAAGTTCAAGGGCCAGATGGTCCTGCCGCACCCGTACAACCCGCCGCTCGACCCGCTGACGAAGGGCGTGCGCGTCGTGGTGTACAACTCCATGAACGGCACGGTGCTGGACGCGACCATCCCCGGCGGCCCCTACAACTCCGCCACCAAGGCGGGGTGGAAGGTGAACGCGTCCCACACCACGTGGACCTACCGGAACGCGGGCACGGTGATGCCGCTCGTCAGCGGGATCAACAAGGTCACGGTGAAGGACAGCTCCAGCAGGTCCCCGGGACTCATCAAGTTCGGCGTGGGTGGCAAGAACGGCAACTACCCCGTCCCGCCGTCGAAGATCCCGGTGAAGGGCGACATGGTGATCGATTCGCCGAAGGCGATGACCGGCCAGTGCGGCGAGGCCACGTTCCCGGGTCCGCCGCCCTTCATCCCGGCGTGCATCTTCTACTCGGGAGGTGCGACGCTCAAGTGCAAGTAGTGAGGGCGGGACCATCCCGGCTCCGCTAGTGCCGGAGGCGACATTCACGAAGGGGGCGCCATGAAGCGTGCCGACGGTCGGGACTGGCTTGCAGGTTCCCTCGTCGTCGCCCTGCTCGCCCTGTGCGGGGCACGGGCGCAGGCGCAGCTCACGAGCGCCGCGGACAGCACGGCCGGCGCGACCTGCAGCGGCGGCGGCGGTGGCGACGGCGACTGCCGCAACTCGGCCGCGTTCACCGTCTCCTGTGGCGCGAGCTGCAGCACGTTCACGAGCCGATACGCCTGGAACATCAACGCCGATACCACGGTTGCCAGCACCCACGACACCAGCGGCAACGCCCAGCACAACGTCACGTTCAACGCCACGGCCGTGGGTGGTTACCGCCTCGACATCTCGACCTCTCGCGTCGGCGCCCTGGGTCGGTCCGCCGATGCCAGCAACTGCGACGGGTCGGCCGACACGAGCGGCGTGACCGGCAACTCGAACGTGGCGATCGCCGGCGACGGCGGCTCGCTCGGCCTCGGTGACCCGGGCATCATCGGCAACGGGGGCGGCGACGCGAATACCCCCTACAGCCAGAGTGGCTCCGCGCGCATCTTCCGGTTCAGCGGCGGCGTTGCGCAGAGCCACTCGCTCAGCTTCACCTGGAACGGGTCGGTGCGCAGCAACTCCTGTGAGGCGTCGGTCCGCCAGGGTGAGTCGAGCGGCACGACGACCGGCTGCGACGTCTGTGGCTATCCCGGCAACCCGAGTCGCACGCAGTCGAGCGACGGGCACTTCGTGACCGTCACGCTCACGTCGCTGTGCGGCAACGGCGCGGTCGAGGCGGCGGCGGGCGAGGACTGCGATACCGGGATCGCGGGCAGCGTGTGCTGCGGCGCGAACTGCAAGTTCTTGACGTCGAGCACGACGTGCCGCGGCGCGGCGGGCGAGTGCGACGTGGCGGAGGTGTGCAGCGGCACGAGCGCGACCTGTCCCCCCGACGTGAAGAAGGCGAGCGGGACGGCCTGCACCGCCGACAGCAACCCCTGCACGCTCGACCAGTGCGACGGGACGAGCGTCACGTGCCAGCACCCGGCGGGCAACGCCGGGGCGGTCTGCCGCCCGACGGCAGGCGTTTGCGATGTGGCGGAGACGTGCACGGGCGCGAGCACGACGTGTCCGGCCGATGGCTTTGCGTCGTCGGCCACGCCGTGCCGGCCGACAGCGGACGAATGCGACCTGGCCGAGAACTGCACGGGCAGCGGCCCGAGCTGCCCCGCCGACGCGAAGAAGGCGAGCGGCACGGCGTGCACCGACGACGGCAACCCGTGCACGACCGACCAGTGCGACGGGACGAACGTGACCTGTCAGCACCCCGCGGGCAACGCCGGGGCGGTGTGCCGGCCGGCAGCCGGCGTGTGCGACGTGGCCGAGACGTGCACGGGCGCGAGCAGTACATGTCCCGCCGATGGCTTCGCGTCCTCGAGCACCGTCTGCCGGCCGGCGGCGGGCGAATGCGACCAAGCCGATAGCTGCACGGGCAGCGGGCCCAACTGTCCCGCCGACGCGAAGCAGGCGAGCGGCAGGGCGTGCACCGACGACGGCAACCCGTGCACCACCGACGCGTGTGACGGGACGAGCAACGCCTGCCAGCATCCGGCGGGGAACGCGGGCGCGGTGTGCCGCCCGGCGGCGGGGACGTGCGACGCCGCCGAGACGTGCGACGGCACCAGTTCGACCTGTCCGCCGGACGGTTTCTTGTCGGCCTTCACGGAGTGCCGTTCCTCGGCGGGGGAGTGCGACCCGGCGGAGAACTGCACCGGCACAGGACCGAGCTGCCCAGCGGATGCCAAGAGCCCGGCGGGGACGGCGTGCGGTGACGACGGCAACTCGTGCACGACGGACACCTGCGACGGCACGAACGACGCCTGCCAGCACGCGGCCGGGAACGCGGGCACCGTCTGCCGCACGGGTTCGGGCGACGCGTGCGACCCCGACGAGGTCTGTGACGGGCTGAGCTCGACGTGTCCGCCCGATGTCGTCCTGCCGAACGTCTTCGCCTGCCGGCCGGCGGCCGGCGAATGTGACGTCGCCGAGACATGCGGCGGGCTGCCGGGACAGCCGTGCCCCCCCGACGCGAAGAAGTCCGCCGGCTCCCTCTGCACCGGCGACGGCAGCGCGTGCACGACCGACACCTGCGACGGGACGAATGATGCCTGCCAGCACCCGGCGGGGAACGCCGGCACGGTGTGCCGCGCGGCGACCGGCCCGTGCGACCAGGACGAGACCTGCGACGGGACGAGCACGACCTGCCCGGCCGACGCCTTCCAGCCCTCGACCGTCGTCTGCCGCCCCTCGGCGGGAGAGTGCGACCCGGCGGAGAACTGCACGGGCACGGGACCCAGCTGTCCGCCGGACGACAAGACGCCCGCGGGCACCCCGTGCACCGACGACGGCAGCGCGTGCACGACCGACACCTGCGACGGGACGAATGATGCCTGCCAGCACCCGGCGGGGAACGCCGGCACGGTATGCCGCGCGTCGACGGGCCCGTGCGACGTGGACGAGACCTGCAACGGGACGAGCCCGACCTGCCCGGCCGACGCCTTCGAGCCCTCGACCGTCGTCTGCCGCCCCTCGGCGGGTGAATGCGATCCGGCGGAGAGCTGCACGGGCACGGGACCCGCCTGCCCGCCCGACGACAAGTCGCCCGGGGGCACGCCGTGCACGGACGACGGCAGCGCGTGCACGACCGACACCTGCGACGGCACGGACGACGCCTGCCAGCATCCGGCGGGGAACGCGGGGGCGGTCTGCCGCCCGATGGCCGGCCCGTGCGACGTGGACGAGACGTGCGACGGAACGAGCAGCGCCTGTCCGCCCGACGCTTTCCTGTCGAGCTTCACCGTGTGCCGCGCCTCGGCGGGTGAATGCGATGCGGCCGAGAACTGCACCGGGACGGGGCCGGCGTGCCCGGCCGACGGGAAGGTGGCCGCGGGCACGGGGTGCACGGACGACGGCAACCCCTGCACGACCGACACCTGCGACGGGACGAACGCCGCCTGCCAGCACCCGGCGGGGAACGCGGGCGCCGTGTGCCGGCCGGCCGCCGGCCCCTGCGACGTGGACGAGACGTGCGACGGGACGAGTGCAGCGTGCCCGGCCGACGCCTTCGAGCCCGCGTCGGTCGTGTGCCGGCCCGCGGCCGGCGCCTGCGACGTGACGGAGAGCTGCACGGGCTCGGCGGCCGCCTGCCCGCCCGACGACTTCGAGCCGGCGAGCGTCGTCTGCCGGCCGGCGGCGGGGCCGTGCGACGTCGCCGAGCACTGCACCGGCAGCGGGCCCGTGTGCCCGCCCGACGGGTTCACGAGCGCGGGCGGGGCCTTCGTCTGCCGCCCGCCGGCGGGCGCCTGCGACGCGGCCGAGACCTGCGACGGCACGGGCGCCGCCTGTCCGCCGGACGCCTTCCAGCCCGCCTCGACCGTGTGCCGCGCCTCGCAGGGGGCGTGCGACCCGGCCGAGAATTGCCCGGGCACCGGCCCGAGCTGTCCGGCCGACGCCAAGAGCTCGGCCGTGTGCCGCCCCGCCGCGGGTGCGTGTGACCTCGCGGAGAGCTGCGACGGGGCGAGCAACGACTGCCCGGCCGACCAGAAGAGCACGGCGGTCTGCCGGCCCGCCACGGGCACCTGCGACCTCGCCGAGAGCTGCGACGGCGTCGCGAACACCTGCCCGGCCGACGCGCACCAGCCCGACGGGACGGCGTGCAGCGACGGCAACAGCTGCACGACGGGCGACGCCTGCCAGAACGGCAGCTGCGTCGCCACGCCGGATGCTGACGGCTGCGCCGACGACTTCCTCTGCTACAAGGTGAAGAGCGCGACCGCCTTCACGCTGATCCCCAACATCCTGCTCGCCGACGAGTTCGAGCCGGCGGCGCACTACGACGTGAAGAAGCCGAAGCACCTCTGCACGCCGGCCAACAAGAACAACGAGGGCGTGCTCGACGCGGTGACCCACTTGAAGAGCTACCAGATCAAGGCGGTCACGGGCTCGCCCCGGTTCCTGAAGCGGCCGGGCAACAAGATGGCGAACCAGCTGGCGCCCCACCCGGTCCTGTTCCTCGACGCGATCAAGCCCGACCTCCTGCTGGTGCCGACGGCGAAGAGCCTGTCGAGCCCGCCGGGGCAACCCGGGCCGAACACCGTGAATCACTACAAATGCTACAAGGCCAGGGTCACGAGCGGGACGCCGCCGTTCCCGAAGGGCGTGCAGGTGACGGTCGCCGACCAGTTCCGCCCGACGGCCGGCACGTTCGACGTGAAGAAGCCGAAGCACCTCTGCACGCCGGTCAGCAAGAACGGCGAGCCGGTGCCCAATTCCGACGCGTATCTCGTGTGCTATCTTGCCAAGCCCGCCAAGGGCGTGCCGAAGCACGTGCCCGTGACGCCGGTCTACGTGAACAACCAGTTCGGCCCCGAGACCCTGAAGACGGTCAAGGAGGACGAGCTGTGCATCCCATCGGTGAAGATGCCGTGAAACGGCGGCGCGTCGTTCACAGGAGGTAACGCACATGCGTACGATCAAGGCGGCGACGGTGGCGCTGGCCGCCCTGGCGATCCTGGCCCGCGCGTTGCCCGCCGGGGCGCAGCTCACGAGCGCCGCGGACAGCACGGCCGGCGCGACCTGCAGCGGCGGCGGCGGTGGCGACGGCGACTGCCGCAACTCGGCCGCGTTCACCGTCTCCTGTGGCGCGAGCTGCAGCACGTTCACGAGCCGGTACGCCTGGAACATCAACGCCGATACCACGGTTGCCAGCACCCACGACACCAGCGGCAACGCCCAGCACAACGTCACGTTCAACGCCACCGCCGTGGGCGGCTACCGCCTCGACATCTCGACCTCGCGGGTCGGCGCCCTCGGTCGGTCCGCCGATGCCAGCAACTGCGACGGGTCGGCCGACACGAGCGGCGTGACCGGGAGCTCGAACGTCGCCCTCAGCTCCGGGACGCTCAGCCTCGCCGATCCGGGCGTCATCGGCAATGGGGGCGGGGACACCAATACGCCGTTCAACCAGTCGAGTGGCACGGCGCAGATCTTCCGCTTCAGCGGCGGAGTCGCGCAGAGCCACTCGCTCAGCTTCACCTGGAACGGCTCGGTGCGCAGCAACTCCTGCGAGGCGTCGATCCGCCAGGGCGAGTCGAGCGGCACGACGACCGGCTGCGACGTCTGTGGCTATCCCGGCAACCCGAGTCGCACGCAGTCGAGCGACGGGCACTTCGTGACCGTCACGCTCACGTCGCTGTGCGGCAACGGCGCGGTCGAGGCGGCGGCGGGCGAGGACTGCGATACCGGGATCGCGGGCAGCGTGTGCTGCGGCGCGAACTGCAAGTTCTTGACGTCGAGCACGACGTGCCGCGGCGCGGCCGGCGAGTGCGACCTGGCGGAGGTGTGCAGCGGCACGAGCGCGACCTGTCCCGCCGACGTGAAGAAGGCGAGCGGGACGGCCTGCACCGCCGACAGCAACCCCTGCACGCTCGACCAGTGCGACGGGACGAACGTGACCTGCCAGCACCCGGCGGGGAACGCGGGCGCGGTGTGCCGTGCCGCGGCGGGGGAGTGTGACCTGCAGGAGACGTGCACCGGCTCGAGCACGACCTGCCCGGCCGACGCGAAGAAATCCGCCGGGACGGCGTGCACGGCCGACACCAACCCGTGCACGCTCGACCAGTGCGACGGGACGAACGTCACGTGCCAGCACCCGGCCGGCAACGCCGGGGCAGTGTGCCGGGCCTCGGCCGGCGCGTGTGACCAGCAGGAGACGTGCAGCGGCTCGAGCACGACCTGCCCGGCCGACGCCAAGGTGGCAGCCGCCACGGTCTGCCGGCCCACCGCCGGCGTCTGCGACGTGGCCGAGAGCTGCGACGGGGTGAGCAACACCTGTCCCACCGATCTCTTCCAGCCGCCGACGACCGTATGCCGGCCGGCGGCTGGCGTCTGCGACGCGGCCGAGAACTGCACCGGCTCGAGCGCCGCGTGTCCGCCGGATGGCAAGAGCACGGCGGTCTGCCGGCCGTCGGCGGGCGTCTGCGACGTGGCCGAGAGCTGCGACGGCGTGAGCAACGACTGTCCGGGCGACGGCTTCGAGCCCGACACGACCGTGTGCCGGCCGTCGGCCGGCGTGTGCGACCCGGCCGAGAACTGTACGGGCTCGAGCGCCACCTGCCCGCCGGACGGCAAGCAGACCGGCGTGTGCCGGCCGGCGGCCGGCACCTGCGACATCGCCGAGAGCTGCGACGGGGTGACCAACGACTGCCCGCCGGACCTGTTCGAGCCCGCCGGCTTCACCTGCCGCGTCGCGGTGGGCGCCTGCGACCAGGTCGAGGACTGCACCGGAGGCTCCGCGACCTGTCCCCCCGATTCCTTCTTGCCGTCCGGCACCCTCTGCCGCGCGTCGGCCGGCGATTGCGACGAGCCCGAGTTCTGCGACGGCACGAGCGGCGCGTGTCCGAGCGACGGCTTCATGCCGAGTACGGTGGAGTGCCGCGCCTCGGCCGGTCCATGCGACGTGGCGGAGAACTGCACGGGGACCAGTGCCACCTGCCCGGTCGATGCCTTCGAGCCGCCGACGACGGTGTGCCGCCCGGCAGCGGGTGACTGCGACGTCGCCGAGAATTGCACCGGGGCCAGCGCCGATTGCCCCTCCGACACGCTGCTGCCGGCCGGCACCGTGTGTCGCCCGGCGGCCGGCGTCTGCGACCTGACGGAGACCTGCACGGGATCGAACGCGTCCTGTCCCGCCGACGTCAAGAGCAACGCCGAGTGCCGCCCGGCCGCGGGCCCCTGCGACGCCGCCGAGAACTGCGACGGGGCGGGGAACGACTGCCCGCCGGATGGCTTCCTGCCGAGCACGGTCGAATGCCGGCCCTCGGCGGGCGTGTGCGACCCGGCCGAGAACTGCACGGGGTCGAGCGCGACCTGTCCGGCGGACGGCAAGAGCACGGCCTTCTGCCGGCCGGCGGCGGGACCGTGCGACGTCGCCGAGAGCTGCGACGGCCTGACCAACGACTGTCCGCTGGACCTCTTCGAGCCACCGACGACCACCTGCCGTCCGGCGGCCGGCCCGTGCGACGTCCCGGAGAGCTGCACCGGGACGAGCGCCGATTGCCCGCCCGACGCCTTCCACAGCGCGGCGGGAGCCTTCGTGTGCCGTCCGTCGGCGGGAGCCTGCGATCCGGCGGAGACCTGCGACGGCACGGGAACGAGTTGCCCCGCGGACGCGAAGAGCACGGCGGTCTGCCGGCCGGCGGCCGGCCCGTGCGACGTCGCGGACAGCTGTGACGGCGTCAACAACAACTGCCCGGCGGACGCGAAGAGCACGGCGGTCTGCCGGCCCGCGGCTGGCCCATGCGACCTCGCCGAGAGCTGCGATGGGGTCAACAACAGCTGTCCGGCGGACGCGAAGAGCACCGGGATCTGCCGGCCCGCGACCAACCCGTGCGACATCGCCGACAGCTGCGACGGGGTCTCGAACACGTGCCCCGCCGATGCCTTCCAGCCCGACGGCAGCGTGTGCAACGACAACAACAGCTGCACCACGGGCGACACCTGCCAGGGCGGCGTTTGCACCGGTACGCCCGATCCGGACGGCTGCGCCGACGACTTCCTCTGCTACAAGGTGAAGAGCTCCAACCCCTTCGTCACCATCCCCGCCGTCAACCTGGTCGACCAGTTCGACAACCGGAACTTCGACCTCGTGAAGGTGCGGGACCTCTGCACGCCGGCCAACAAGAACAACCAGGACGTGCTCGACCCGCAGACGCATCTCCGGAGCTACAAGCTCAAGGCGGTGGCCGGGTCGCCGCGCTTCGTCAGGCGGCACGTCAAGGTGCAGAACCAGCTCCTGCCCCAGCTCTTCCTCGACGTCGTGAAACCGGATCTCCTGTACGTCCCGACGTCCAAGAGCCTGACGAGCCCGCCGCCGCAGCCCGGGCCGAACAACGTCGACCACTACAAGTGCTACAAAGCCAAGGTCACGACCGGGACGGCGAAGTTCCCGAAGGGCATCCAGGTGACGGTGACCGACCAGTTCCGCACCATCGCGGGCATCTTCGACGTGGTGAAGCCGAAGCACCTCTGCACGCCGGTCAGCAAGAACAGCGAGCCGGTCCACAACCAGAACGCACACCTCGTGTGCTACGTGACACGGCCCGCGAAGGGTCAACCGAGGCACGTGCCGCGCGCCCCGGTGTACGTGCACGACCAGTTCCGCACCGACACGCTCGCCACCGTCAAGGAAGACGAGCTCTGCATCCCGTCGCTCAAGATGGTCCTGCCCTGAGCGTGGCGTCGTGAGCCGGTGAGGCGCCTGCGGGCGGAGAGTGGCTTCTCCGCCCGCGGGCGAAGGTCGTACGCAGCTCTGCGGGGATGGGACGAGGGTTTGTCCCGGACGTCGAACTGGTCCCCCAAAGTGGAAGCGCGCGGTACGAGTGGGCGGCGGGCGGCGGCCGATGGTCAGCAGCCGTCGGACCCGCGCCGATTGGATTTTTCCGTTGACAGCCGAGGTTCATCCGCCGTAGTGTCCGCCGGGTACATGCAGACCGCGGCGCACGCTCGGCGGCGGGTGTTGGCGGTGATCCCCGGTCGTCTCGCCGCGCCGGGTCGCGGGTCGGTCGGAACTCATCCATGCACGTCACGCTGATCCGGCCTCCCAAGATAACGACCGACTTCTCACCGCACACGCAGTCCGGCGTGCCGCCGCTCGCGCTGGCGTGCCTCGCGGCCGTCCTGGAGGAGGTCGGGCACACCGTCGACGTCATCGATGCGTACGGCGAAGCGCCCAATCGTGCGCTCGACATCCCCGGCACGAATCTGACCACCGTCGGACTGACTGCAGACGAGCTCGCCGCGCTGGTCCCGAGGGACACAGACGTCATCGGGCTGACCTGCATGTTCTCCCAGGACTGGCTCTATGCGAAGCGGGTGATCGCCGCCGTACATGCAGCCGTCCCCGACGCGCCGATCGTCGTGGGCGGGGAGCACGTCACCGCGGATCCCGAGCACGTGCTGCGGACCGCGCCGGCCGTCACCGCTTGCGTTCTCGGCGAGGGCGAGGAGACGCTCGTCGAGTTCCTGGACGCCGTGTCGCGCGATCGCGACCTACGGAGCGTCGCCGGGGTCGTGCTGCGCGCGGGCGACGGCCCGCCGATCCGAACCGCGCCTCGCGCCCGCGTCCGCGCCATCGACGACCTGCCCTGGCCGGCCTGGCACCTGGTCCCGACCCTGACGGTCTACCTGGACAACCACTTCGGCTTCGAGGAGCAGAACCGTCGCGCCATGCCGATGATGGCGACACGGGGCTGCCCCTACCGCTGCACATTCTGCTCGAGTCCCTCGATGTGGGGCACGAACTGGCTGGCGCGCGATCCGCGGGACGTCATCGACGAGATCAGGTACTACTACCAGCAGTACCGGATCGAGCACGTCGAATTCTACGATCTGACGGCGATCGTCGACCGCCGGTGGATCCTCGACTTTACGAAGATGCTCTCCGCCGAGCGGCTTCCGATCACGTGGCGCCTCCCCTCGGGCACCCGCTCGGAGGCTCTGGACGCGGACGTCCTCCAAGCGATGGTGAGGAGCGGCTGCGAGGCGATCGTCTACGCGCCCGAGAGTGGCTCGCCGCGCACGCTGGCCCGCATCAAGAAGAAGGTGAACCCCGAGCGGATGCTGAGGTCAATGCGAGCGGCGGTTCGCGCAGGGATGCACGTCCGCGGCCACTTCATCATGGGAATGCCCGGTCAGACACTGTCGGAGGTCGCGGAGACGTTTCGCTTTATCGCGAAGATGGCGTGGGTGGGGGTGCACGACGTCAACACGTACTTCTTCTATCCATATCCCGGTAGCGAGATGTACCGGGAGCTGGTTGCGCAGGGGAGGATCGACCCCAGCTCGGCCGCTTATGACGAGCTGCTCGCCGGCGCGTGCTTCACCGACTTCAAGGCGATCCGTTCCTGGTCGGACCACTTCTCACCTGCCATGCTTCGCGTCCTCTGCCTGGGGAGCATGGCGTTCTTCTACGCCCTGAGCTTCTTCTTCTGGCCGCTCCGTCCGGTGCGGACGTTCTGGCGCGTCGTCCGCGGGCGACCCTTCACGTGGATCGAACGCTTCCTGCACGCAGGCTTTCGCCAATACGTCCTGGGACGCAGGGTATCCCGGGTGGGGATGTCCTGCTCCTCTGCTGCCCTACCTACCCGCGCGGCTGTCGGCAGAGCGCCCCGCATGCGGCCGCGCGTCACCAGGGTGGCCCGCGCGGCGTCCTGACGTCCGTCATCGGCGCGCGATCCGAAGCGGAGGGATCACACGCCGCGCGGCGCG
>VBKF01000130.1:13983-52731 GCA_005888095.1 Deltaproteobacteria bacterium
AGCTCTGGTTCGATGCAACGATCGCAAGGAGACGGCGCCCCCTCGCGGCGCGGAATGGATCTCTCTTTGCCGGCCCGACGCTCGGTGTGCTATCTGCCGGGCGGCGGGAAGCGGCGTCGCGGACCAAATCAGCTTTCCGATCACCGGCAGCGCCAGTGCAATCCTCGCGGGACAGGACGCTCACGCTGACCACCTTCTTGGTCCTTGCTGTCACGGTGTCGGGCCTTTACGCCAAAGCGATGGGCGCGCCGTTCATCTTCGACGACCTGCCCGGCATCGTGAACAACCCTTCGATCGTGAGGCTCTGGCCCCTGATCGGCGACTCGAGGAACCGCGGCCCGCTCAATCCGCCGCCACTTGCCCCCACTGCTCGCCGGCCGCTTCCCAACCTGACGCTTGCGCTCAACTACCACTTCGGCGGTCTGCAACCTGTGGGCTACCACGTCTTCAACCTCGGCGTGCACGTGCTATCGGCGGTGGTACTGGCTTCGGTCGTCAGCCGAACGCTACGCCTCCCGTACTTCGGGGGAGTGTGGGACCGTGCGGCTTGGGCGTTGTCGTTGGCCGTCGCCCTCGTGTGGGCAGTGCATCCGCTCAACACGGAAGCTGTCGTGTACGTGACGCAGCGGACGGAGCTGTTGGTGGCGCTCTTCTACCTGACAACGCTGTGGGCGGCGGTTCGCTACTGGAGCGCGGATTCCGAGGGGGCGCGTGCCTTCTGGCTCGTGGCAGCGGTCCTGGCGTGTCTCGCCGGCACGGCGTCGAAGGAGATCATCGTCTCTGCCCCGCTCGTCGTACTGTTGTACGAGCGAACCTTCCTCGGCCCATCGCCGCGGACCCGTCGGTCCTGGCCGTTCTACGCGGGTCTGACGCTCGGTTGGGTGTTGCTCGCGCTACTCAGCGCTCGGGGCATCGGCGGCCTGTCGGATCCACGCCACAGAGTGCCCGTCCTCGTATGGTGGTTCACCCAGGCGAAGGTGCTCCTGCTCTACCTGAAGCTCGCGGTCTTGCCGTGGCCGCTGTCGATTCACTACGCACCGATATATCTGCGGACGTTCGAGCTGGCATGGCCCTGGTTGGCGGCGGTGACGATCGTGGCTGCCGCCACGCTCGCTCTGGTGTGGCCGCGCCCTGCCGTGCGCTTCGTCGCAGCGGCAGTGGTGTTGGTTCTGGCACCGACGCTGGTGGTGCCGCTCCCGAAGATGGTCGCCGCCGAACGGAGGATGTATCTCCCATTGGCCGGCATCGTCACGGTCGCCATCGTCGGCGGATATCGGCTCATATCCACCCGCTGGCCGTCCGGCAGCGCCCGTCTGTCCGCCGTCGCGATAATGACGTTGCTCCTCGCGTTCAGCTTCATGACGGTCCGCCGGCTGGCGGCATACGAAACCTCCGTTACTATCTGGCAAGATGCCGTGCTGCACCAGCCCGACGATCCCATGGCCCACTACAACCTGGGCGTGGCACTCGTCGAGGAAGGTCGGCCGCCGCAGGAAGCGATGATGCAGTTCGAGCACGCTCTGCGGCTCGACCCCGAGCATACCGGCGCGCTCGACAACCTCGGCATGCTTCTGAACCGTCTCGGCCGGCCGCGGGAAGCGATGACGCGGTTCGAGGAGGCCTTGAGGATCGAGCCGGACGACGCCGTTGCCCACAACAACCTTGGGGCCGTTCTGATCGCTCTCGGTCGGCCGCAGGAAGCGATCCAACACTTGAACCAGGCACTGACGCTCAAGCCCGACGAGCCGAAATCCAAGGTTCACCTGAATCTCGGAAAGGCGCTGATGGATAGCGGTCGCGCGAACGACGCGATCGCGCATCTCGAGCAGGCGATTCGCCTCCAATCCGATGATGCCGACGCGCATTACAGCCTCGGCGTGGTCCTGACCAATACCGGACGGCCCGCGGATGCGGTCGGGCATCTTGAGCAGGCTCTACGCTTGAAGCCCGGAGACGCCGAGGCTTACAACGCGCTCGGCAGCGCGTCGCTGAGGATGGGGAACTCCCGGAGCGCGGCCGAATACTACGAGCACGCCCTCGAGCTGAAGCCCAACTACTCCGAAGCCCACAACAACCTCGGCGCAGTGCTCCTCGACCTCGGTCGGCCACATGACGCCATCGAGCACTTCGAGCAGGCGCTCCGGTTGAAGCCCGACAACGCCAATGCACACTACAACCTGGCGAGCACCCTGATGAACATCGGTCGGCCGCGGGACGCCATCGAGCATTTCGAGCAGGCCCTCCGGCTCAACCCGACCGATGCGCAGATCCGCTTCAATTGCGCGACCGCATACGCCGGCAGCAACCAGCCCTCCGAGGCTGTCGCGATGGCCGAAGACGCGCTCGCCCTCGCACGATCGCACGGAGATACCGCTCTCGCCGACGAGATAGAGACGTGGCTCACACGGTATCGCGCGGCGCCAACGAACGACCGCCTTTCCCCCGTTCGCGGTCCCCGGGGGTCGTCCCGGTAGGTGTACATCGCGCCGCCGGCGAGCGTGGCCGCGGGTCGCTGCAGCGCACGCAGGCGCGGCGGGAGTCGGCCTGGCGTTGAGCCGGGCGACGACTCAGGCGTACGCGTGGATGCTGTCGACGGCGGTCGAAAGCGGTCGCTCGAAGAGAAGGTTGAACTCGAGCATCGGACCGACAGTGCATCGCGTGCAGGGTGTCTCGCGATTCCACGCCTCGCGCCAGCCATGGGCGAGGAGGTCGACCGGCGTGGTCTTTCCCTTGACGTACACGCAGGGGTACGCCTTGCCGAGCGGATCGATGTACAGGAAGCCGCGGCCGGCGCCGCAGCGGACCCCGGGCGCGTAGTACGCGGAGATCGAGAAGTCCTCCCACCGGGACAGGAACTCGAGATAGGGCGACGAGCTGACGACCGGGCGTCCCTTGCGCTTCTCCTCGAGAAGCCCGCGCCAGAAGGCGCGGAGCTGCTCGTTCGAGACGGAGGAAGAGACGCCGCCACGCACGACGTCGGTGTCCACGCACTGCGGCTGGAAGTGCATCCGGAAGCCGCTCGCCTCGGCCTGCCGCAGGAGCGCGTCCGCATGCCCGATGCTGTGCTCCGTCACGACGCAGATCGCGATCACCGGCTTGCCGTCGCCAACGAGCCGCGTGACGGCTGCCATGACGCCGTCGTAGGACCCCTCGCCCCGGGCGGCGACGTGCGAAGTCTCGTCCCCGTCGAGGCTCGTGTAGACCAGGTCCGCGAGCTCGAGCCGTTCGGGATGCCGATCGAACAGGGTGAGATTCGAGTTGACGCTGACCCAGAATCCCCGCTCCTTCGCCATCGCGATGATGTCGCCGAGATCCCGGCGCATCATCGGCTCCCCGCCCGCGAGCCCGAGCCGGCGGACACCCATCTCCCGGAGACGGCCGAACAGGACGTCGATGCGGGGAAGATCAAGGTTCGTCGGGTCGATGAAGGGGCAGTTGCAGTACGAGCACCGCAGGTTGCAGCGGTTGGTGACGGCGAACGTCGCCGAGAAGGGTCGCGGCGGGCCATCGACCATGTATGCGAGGAGGCTAGTCCCGTACGCGTAGCCGAGCGCGAGCTTGTCAGCCAGCCGCACCGGATATCCCCAGGAGATAGAGCCAGACGACACCGAAGTAGGCCTTGGTGAGCAGCCAGGCGGTTCCCGGGTTACGGACCGCGAAGAAGAGGGCCAGCGGTGTGAAGGCGGTCAGGGCACCCGCCGCTCCGAGCGGGGCACGCAAGGTGAGGAACACCAGCAGCGAGAGGACGATCAGGACGTTGCCCGCGAGTATGGGAGACCGGACCGCAGTCGTCCGAATCCCGTTCGCCGCGTCCGGGACACGGTCGTCGAGGGTCTGAAAGAGATGACAGACCGCCGTCATGAGACCGATCAGGACGACGAGTGGTCCGGGTGCGCCCACGATGGTCGCGTAGAGCGCTCCCCAGAGCCAGACCCAGACGACGTCGGCCACGGGGACACCCTTGAAGGCCACGGAGTAGGCCACGTTCACGATCATCACGCCGAGGACAGCGCCGGCGGCGATGGGACCGAGCGCCACAAAGGCAATGAGGAGCGTCACGAGCTTGAGGACGAAGGTGGCGAGGACGCTTGCGCGTCGGTGCTCGACGTAGATCTTGATCACCGCCCGGTCCTTCTTCGGGTTGTTCCAGTCGCCGGGGGCGTCGTACAGGTCGTTGAACGCGTACATCGCGCCGATGGCGAACACTGAGACGAGGGTTTGTGCCACACCTCGCCAGAGGCTCGCGCTCTGATGCACGATCAGCGAGAGGTTCACCGCCAGCAGGGCTCCCTCGCCGCGGCTAATTCGATGAAGGGTCGATGCAAGCATGGCCCATGATAGGTCGGCGAGTGCGGTCGGCCGCGTCGCGGCGACCGGGACGGTCCGGACCGTCGTAGCGTAGGGCGGCGCTCCGTACACCGCGTGCTCGACGGTCTCGGGTGCGGACATCCGTCCAGTTCTACCACGGCATGCTGTCCTGAAGTCAATGAAAATTCCGGGCGGGCTCCGCGGTCCCGGGCGGCTCTGTAGCCTCCGGATGCTCCCCGCCTGTTGACCCTTCGCCTGCCGATGTCCGCAGCCGTCGAGAACGCGATCGGGAGCTCCAGTTGACCCTCGGCCTCGCATGAACCTCGTGGTCAAGGGGCGCGGCTACCTCGCTCCGATGGCGGTGGACGAGGCGTCCGTGGTCGCAGCGCTCTCGCTGGCCCGGCTATGGGGGGCAGCCCCCGGGAGCTGGCGCGTTCACCGCGGAGAACAGCTTGTCGGGCGCGAATTTCGGCGTACCCCCGAAGGTCATGCAATAGTGCGTCCCTCCGGTTGTAAGCACGACCGAGACCGGATTCGGGTCGCTCGCAAGTGTATGACCAAGAGCGGCTCCGCTGGCGATGACCTTCACGGCCTTGCCGGCCATCATCGCGACGAACCTGACCGGCCCGTCCGACCGGGTGGCGTCCTTGTAGACGTAGCCGTTCCTGCTCGTCCGCCAGTTGGCCTGCGGCAGCGTGTAGGTGTCGTCGAACTCAGTGCTGACGACTCGGAGATCGGCGGGATGCAACGTCGGGTCGTCCCCGCTGCCCGGCCCACCGCCGAGCGAGATACCGGGGTCCTTTGCCATTACTGCGAACGACTTCTTGATCGCAGTGCCGGTTTTCGTCTTGAGAACGAGCTTCTTCCCGTTCAGGAACTGATCACCAGCATCGACGGTGGGCGCTACGCGGCGGACCTGTCCCGCGTTGATCGCCACGTAGTAGAGGGCGCCATCCGGCCCGAAGATGAGGTCGACCGGCCCGCCGGCATAGTTCACGAATGCGCTCGGCGTGCCAACGATCCCATCGCGAGTATCGTTCACAACGGCGTCGTAGATGTTGCTGATGTTGAAATCGGCGAAGAAGTAGTGACCGCCGCGTCCGCCGAAGGTTGCGGGCGCGAATGCACCCCCGATCACCGTACCGCCGAGCTCAGGAAGGCCCTCACCGCCGCAGCCGGTGTCGAGGTCCGAGTAACCATGCCAGTACTCGAAGATCGGATCCTTGTCGCCGGGATGCTCACAGGCGGACGGCAGCGTGCCTTCGCAGTGAGGCCATGCATAGTCAGCGCCCACGGTGACGATGTCGATCTCCTCGATCGTCACGTCGCCGACGTCACCGAGCCAGAGCGCCCCGGTGACGGGATCGAACCCGAAGCGAAAAGGGTTGCGGAAGCCGCTTGCGAATATCTCGCCACGCTTGCCGGCCTGCCCGACGTACGGATTGTCTTCGGGGACGCTGCCGTCGAGCTCCAGACGGAGCACCTTACCCTCGAGCGCGTTCAAATCTTCGGCGTACGGGTTGGTCGCCAGGCCGGGGCAGACGAGCGGGTCGCCGACCCCGGTATCGCCCACACTCACGTAGAGCTTCCCATCCGGACCGATCCGCATCCCGCCGCCATCGTGGTGCTCCTCGTCGGTACGGATTCCCGTGAGGAGAACGGTGGGCGAATCGATGCTCGTCCCGGTCATGGTGACTCGAACGACCTCGTTCGAACGGTCGGCCGCAACGTTGCAGCCACCGTCCGGCTCGGTTCGGTAGAGGTAGATGAAGCCGTTGGTCAGGAAGCTGGGATCGATCGCAATGCCGAGGAGACCCATCTCACCCGCGGCGCACACCGGGATCGTCCCGAGCGTGGTGACCGTGCCCGCGTCGAAGAGCTTGAGCGCGGCGTTCCCCGACCCGCTGAACCCGCCCTTCTCCGCGACGAGCAACCGGTGATCGGGCAAGAACGCGATGGCGGTCGGTGTGTCGAGCCCAGTGACGTATGCGGTCTGGGTAAAACCGGGTGCGACTGCGGCCCGCGCATCGGCGACAAGGGCGAGACCGAGCGCGGCGATCAAGAGACGGACCAGGCGCGGCACGCCGGACCCCCCTAACTCGGTCGGACCTTCTTGTCCAGTTGAAATTCTCTGGACCGGTCGCCCTCACCATCTCCAACGCCTCGCCCTGCCTTTACGATTCGGTTGCGGGGTGGTCACTCGACGCACTAGGATCGCAGCCCATGTTCCGCTCGATCATGCCGCTGGCCGCCGTCGTCGTAACGCTGATCCGCCCTGTTCCTGCATGGACGGGAACACCACCCCACGTCGAGTACCGGGACGATCGGATAACCCTCCGGGCCGACGAGAGTGCCATGAAGGACATCCTCGAGGAGCTGCGGCGGCAGAGCGGCGCCGAGCTCCGCGGTGAGCCGGCGGCGACCGGACCGGTCACGCTTCACGTCGAGGCCGTCCCCGTCCGGGAGGCCCTCGAACGACTCCTTGGCGAGCGCAGTTTCACCTTGACGTACGGCGAGAACGGCCGGCTCAAGGCGATCGACTTGAAGGGCGGACCCGTGGCTGCGGTTCCGCAACAGGAGCGAGCGAAGCCCCCAGCCCCGGTCTCCCGGAAGGTGACCTGGGACGGGACGGCCCACGTCTTTGCCGTGCCAAAGCTCATTCCGGTGAGCGGAGGGCTCGCCCAGGCGTTGGGACAGGACCACGTCTTCTTCGTGCACCTCATGCAGGCAGCCGCCGAGAAGTGCCCCGACCGCATGTGTCGCAAGCAGGCATGGCACGCCGGTCTCCGAGCGTTGGAGGAAGATCAGGACCTTCGGAACCAGTTTCTCGCCGCGACCGGGGTGATGGACGACGCCGAGCTGACCGCCTTCGTGGAGGCAATGGCGCGGCAGACCCCGGACGGCGCGGAAGACATCGTGAAGCAGATCGTCCACGAGACCCGGATCCCGGAGTTCCGCGCCCGCGCGCGTGCCGTCCTCTCCCAGCTCCGTCAGAACCGCGCGGCGATCACCGCCGAGCGTTGACTCGCTCGACGAACGATCCTGCCTCGGACGCCAGCGTCTCGGCCATCATGCGATGCGCCGTCGGATTCGGGTGGGCGTCGAGTCCGTTCGTCAGCGTCCCCGTCGGATGGCGATCATAATACTCCGCCGCTACGGGCGCGAAGTCGACGAAGGTCAGGTCCTTGCCCTCGACCGCCCTCTTCAGCGCCAGAGGGAGCGTCTGCACGCGACCGCGTGGCAGATAGGGAATATTCAGCACGATCAGGCTCGCTCCCATGCCGTGCGCTTCGCGGACCATGGCGTCGATCATCGCCTGGATGCCGGCGGCCGCGATCTCCGGTGACGCGTCGAACCCGATCGTGTCCGCGTTGCGGTACTTGAAGAGCTCCATCCGAGCGGCCCACTTGGCCCCCTCGAACCACGCCCGCACACCCGACGGGTCGCGCATCGAGAATTCCGTCATGAACGCGCGGTTGTCCTCCGGAGAAAAGTACTCCATGTGGGGGCGCCGCACGACGATCCGGCCATCCTGACGCTCGAGATACGAGACCGGGAGACAGTACGGAACGAAGTTCGGCGCGCACGGCGAGAGGTTCCTCCGCAGATGATCCTGCATGAAACCGTAGATGACTACCTTGGGTTTCAGGTCTGCAGCGCGTCGCAATCTCTGCAGCGATTGCACGGAGCCGTAGCCTCCCATCGCAAGATTCGCGATGGACACGTCCAGCATCTTGCCGAGTTGCTGCGGGTACGTCATTTCGCTCTCGACGCCCTGCCCCCAGGTGAACGAGCAGCCGATCGCCACGACGTCGACATGTTCCGGCGTCTGCTCACCCGGTGCGTTGACACGGGCGCCTCGGCGGTCGGTGAAGACGTGAAAGCGGAAGCCAGCCTGGAAGTCCAGCTGGGTCGAGCCATTGCGGACGGGCACGAAACCGATCTCGTCGTCGCGCTCGATGATCCAGTCGCCCGTGAGACGGACGGGGATGCGCGGCAGCGTCTGGCCCCTGTACCCGAAATAGAGGAGCGCGATCGCGAGACAGACGACGATCGTCCCGCTCCACATGAGCGCATGGAAGGCGATGAGTCGGCCGCGTGCCATCGGGCTGGTGGCGCTAATCCTGGGAACCCTTCCGCGACGGGCAGGTCCAGGCGCGCCAGCGCGCGTCCGCCACGCGAGGCCACCATGGGGCGCCGCCGAGGAGCGCCCCGTGCAGGCGGCCGATCCGCGCCCGGTCCAAGATCTCGTAGAAGGCGGCGTCCGGCCACTGCCGGCATATCGCGCCGGTCACGTCCATGTCGAGGTCGTAGCCGTGGCTCCAGAAGAGCAGGTCCTTCCCTTCTGCAGCGAGGCCCGACGCCGGGAGCTCGCCGCCGTCGTATTCGAGGTATCCGACCGGGCGGGGCCCGGCGAAAGCCGTGATCGGTCCCCAGAAGAGCGTCCTCGTAGGTCGGACGAATCCCGGTCCGTAGACGAGCACGACCACGCGGTTTGCGACGTCCGGTTCCACCACGCTGAACATGATGCCGAACGACGAGGCGCTCAGGATTCGCGGATTCACGACGTCGAAGAGCACGGTGCTTCCCAGGCAGACCGCAACGGCGGCGACGGCACCCGCGCTCGACCTCGCGAGCGTTCCACCGAGCTGGCGGCGCACCACGGCGAATCCAGCGGCCGCGAGAAGCGCTGCGGGCACGGGCAGCGTCACGGCATGGACGATATCGACGACGTCGACGGGTGACGCGAACGCGGGACACAGCGCGGCGACGAAGAACAGCAGCAGGACCATCGCGGCAGACGAACGGCAGGCGGATCGCACGCACGCCGCGAGCCCGACGGCGATCAATGCTGCCCCGAGCGGATCGAAGATCACATCGCCCCAAAGGCGGATCGCGATGCGCGGGTGTGCGAACGGCGCCAGGATGGCGGACACGACCACGTCAAGTGGACGCGGAGAAACGCCCGACCATGCCGGCGGGATGGTGGCCAGCGGAAGCTGCCCCAAGAGATTGCCGTCGATGATGGAGATGAGTCCGTCCCAGCGGAAGTGAGCCTTCAGCTCGCCCGGGTTAAGGACGTTGCCGGCCGCGGGCACGACAGCCGCTGCGAAGGAGGCGAGCGCGGCCGCGCAACCCACCCAGGTATGCCGCCATGAACTGCGGAGGTACCAGATGGCCACCGCGAGAAAGACGACCACGGCCGGTACCACGCCGGGAAAGGCCACGGCGATGCCGGAGGCCGCCCCTAGCGCCGCGATCGCCGCTTCCGACCGCCGACGGACGGCAACGAGCGCGCAGACGGCGACCGCGGTGATGTAGACTGGTCCCGCCACGAAGGGACCCGGGAAGAGCGCGACCAGGCGCGTATAGGGCGCGAAGAGGAACACCGCGGCTGCGATCGGAGCCAGGCCGGGGCCGACGAGCAGGCGCGCCAGGGCGCCGACACCCACCGCACACAGCCCGAGCGACAGAACCTGCAGCAGCTGGAACCAGTGAAAGCTGAGCGGCGCGATCCCCAGCTGGACGAGCGGCATTCCGTGCAGGAACAGGAGGACGCCGCCCATGCCGGGCAGATTCGGGTCGAACAGTTCGGTGAGAAGGTTCTTTCTCTGCTCGGCGAAGCGGTAGATGTCGAGCCAGCCGCGCCACCCGTCGACGACGTCCGCGACGCGCGGTGAATCGAGGTCGGTCACGAGGCGGGACGCAACCCACACTAGGATCACCGCCGCGAGGGGAAGCGCCCGCCGCCAGCGGCGAAGTCGAGCCCGGACGGCAAACGAGCCCGGCAAGGCGAGCAGCAACCCCGGCATGCCGAGCATGGCGAGGTATGCCGTCTGGCCGGCGGGGCCCAGATGAGAGGCCCACGGGGCGGCGCACGCGTGGAGGAAGGCGACGCCGAGGGCGAGCCCACGTGCGACGAGGACGCCGGAATGACGGCGAGCGCTGGATGGTGACCGGAGGGATCCCGGCACGGCCGAAGGATGAGCCCTGCTCAGCAGAAGAGCGCCGGCCGCCAGCGCCCCGAGGCGGAGCGCGACCCAGAGCGCCGGCACGCTCGGGAAGATCCGCTGGAGGAGCCAGCTGTCCGGCGGGACAACGTAACCGGTGGGAAAGGACGGCGGCGGGTAGAATAGCGGGGCCGCGTAGACGAGGAGCAGCACTCCACCGACCACGACGCGGGTGGGAGAACCCGACCTCGCCTGACGCCCCACTCCCGGCACGCTCGCCGGCGGCGACGGCGCCTCGACACCTCTCATCGGAAAGGGCTCATCGAGAGCAGCGGCCGGTCCCACTGCGCCAGTGCCTGCGGCGAGAAGAAGAGCCGCCGGTCGTTCCCTTCCCCGGCCAGATACTCGCGCAGCGCCGAGCCGGGCCTGGTGAAGAAGTAGAACGCCCAGTCGATCACGATGGGCGTGTCCCGATTGGCTCTCAGGCATTTGATGAGGCGGTCGTCGGACCAGCGGAACTTCCGCGTTCGTTCGGTGAGGAGCCACGTCTCGCCGAAGCCACCGTACGTGAGCGCCGGGTTCGCGAACCCACATCCCGGCTCGGCTCCCGTCGCCGCGAAGAGCATGGGCGTGAACGAGACCACGGAGGGGTACTCGTGCGTGATCCAGCCCGCGCGACCGTAGTACCAGGGGTCGCGGTCGTCGCCGAGCGCCGCCGTCAGCTGACGCACGAGAACGACACAGAGGGCGAGGCCAGCCGTCGCCGCGGCCAGGGGCGGAACGTGCCGCTGCGCCAGCGAAACCAGCCCGGCGATCAGGAATGCCGAGAACGCGAGAAACGGCACGTAGTACCTCGGAGTCACGAAGTCGAGTGCGACGAAATTGAGGACCAGGTACGACGCCGGCCACAGCACGGCGAACGCGAGGAGCGCCCGATGCGATCGTGCACAGCGGCCGATCCAGATCGGCAGGCTGAGAAGCGATGCGACGAACAGCGACGCCGGTCCATACGTTCCTGGCCACTCGGAGAAGCTCTTGAACGACGACACGGCGAGTTGCCAGGGGGTTCCGATGCCGGTGAGACGTCTCATGTCCGAGAAGCCGGAGTCTATCGACCACATCCCGACCTTGCGGGTTCCTATACGCTCCACCTGAAACCGCAGGAGCTCTGCGAAGACGCCGTCGCTCACGAAGATCGTCCATGCAAGGCCGGCGGTCGCCGTGACGAGACCCGACAGTGCCAGGTCCCACAAGCGCCGCCACGCGCGCGCGTACACGAGGCTCAGCGCCGCAGCGATGACCATCACGAGGCACGTGGGTTTGACGAACAGCGCGGCCACGAACGCTACCCCGCTCGCGTACGCCGACCACCTGCCGCGTCCGCCAAAGAGGCAGACGGCTGCGAGGAGCGTGAAGGTGAGCGCCGGCGTTTCGGGGACGGCCTCCAGAGCGCGCATCTGCGCCGGTGAAAAGAGGAACAGCGCCTCCGTCACCAGCGCGGGGAGCGAGCCGACCGCCGGCCTGGCGAGACAGAAGAGCAAGAAGCCGCTCGTCGCCAGGCTCGAAACCGACAACATGCGATAACCGACGAGGGTCTGTCCGAACACCTTCCCGGAGAGGGCGAGGAGGTAGAGGTGAAGCGGCATCTCGTGGTGGGCGAAATCGACATACGGGCGAAGGCCCCGGAGGATGAAGCGCGCGTCCAGGATGAGCCACGCCTCGTCGAAGTCGTAGACCAGCGTGTCGAGGAAGGGACGCGACACGACGATGAACGTCACGCTGAGGGCGGCGGCGGCAAATGCGGCGACCGCGGTCGGCTGCGCGGGCTCCGCGCGCGCGGTCATGTCCCGAAGTCTACGCCCGCAGTCCGGATGCCGCGCCCGCGGGCGGCGTGAGGCCGCATCCGGGGCGCGCTGCCGACGGCGAGCCGGTGCACGAGGACGGGCTCCGTAGGCGCGCGCATCGCGACCCGCGACACCCTGCGTCTCAGCACGTACGGGCGGAAGCCGGCGTGCCGGAAGCGCTCGATCCAGGTGAACGGCCGCTCGCGAGCGACCCGCCAGAGCACCCGCGCCGCACGGAATGGCCGCCCGCCTCGCCTTGAGGCGGGCCAGCCTGCGCGGCGAGCCGCTCTCGGGGCACGTAGACGACCGCCGCGGGCCGCTCGCGGGTCAATCGGCCCACTCGTCACGGCGAATCCCGCGCGCGCGCTTGAAGAGTGTCGACGCGAGAGACGCGAGCTGGACGAGTTGCCCGCCCCACCAGAAGTTCATCGACACGGCGTCCTCGAGCGTGCGGGCATGATGCCACCAACCGCGAGGGATGAAGAGCGTCTCCCCGGGCTCGACGACGCCGCCTAGTGCCGTGAGGTCACGGAAGCGCGGATACCGATTGCGATCGGGCCGCTCGGGATCGACCTGGGAGAAGTTCGGCATGCCGGAGAGGAGACCACGCGAGTACATGCGCAGCCCGTGTCCCGGCGGGAACAGGAGCCAGCGCTTACGGCCCGTGAGGTGCACGTGCAGGTTGTGGGGCACGTCGCGGTGGAGCGGTGTGACGGTACCGGCCTTGCCGATCCACACCTTCGCGCGCAGGTGCGGTGCGCCAGCGCAGTACTGCGGAACCTGGTAATCCCGCTGCAGCATCGCCGGGAAGTTCGATGTGGGCGCCATCACGTAATGACCCGCCGCCCCGGGTCCGGCGAGCGACTCGATGAAGTCGCGGAGCAGGACGCGACGGAACACGACACCGCTCGTAGGATCCTCCAGCAATGTTCCACCGCTCAGGGCGGCGGCCACCACACGCGCAGCGCCGTACTGGTTTGCCATCCGAACGAGCGTCCACTGCTCGGGTGAGAGCCAACCTTCCGTGAGACGCGTCACGATGACCGGACGGCGCGGACGGACATATCGCGTCGCGAATGCGTCGCACGCCGGTGCGTCGACGCGCGCGAGCCTCTCGACGGCGAAGGGCGGGGCGGTGCCCTCCGCGCTATCAGGAAAACCCTCTTGAGTCTCGATCTTCGCCACTTACGGGGATCACGGCGTCGAGTAGGCTGCTCTGGCTACCGGGGGTGGCAGCCGGAAAGAGCAGCGGCCATTCCCGCCGCGGGAAACATACGGCGGGCGTGCGCGCGATGTCAATTGGAGATGCCGAAGAAGTAGGGCGTTCGGAAGGCCTCGATCGTGCGGTAGAGGTGCGCGCACCGGGCGGCGGCCAGGTGGTTCAGCGCCTAGACGAGGCCTCGGTTCACGCGGTCGGGGCGTCGATGCGGATCAGGCGGCGGCCGCGACGGATCACCCACGTCACTGTCCCGCGACGAAGAAACGTCGGCCCCCACACCACCTCGTCGAACGACGCGATCCGTCGCCGCTCGATACCGAGGACGCCGCGTCCCTCCTGCTCCGGCTCAGCCTCCCATGCGAGGTGCCCGGTTCCGGCCTCGACACGCGGACGCCACACCGCGGAGAGGGCCTCGCTGCGGGGCTTGCCGTCGACGTAGTAGCGCCAGGGCTTCTCGGGCGAAGCATCGGCCGCGCCAAAGGCCACGTGGGCGCCGTCGTCTGACCAGGCGTAGGCCCACACGTCGCGGTAGGGTCCGTAGCGGCGCCCGTCGACCACCATGAAGACGCGTTCCTCCGGCTCCGTCACTGCGCAGGCATAGGCGACATGGCGCCCGTCCGCCGAGAGCGCCGGAGGCTGTCGGTCCCAAGCTTTCGCACAGAGGACGTCGTCGGCCGGTTTCGCGTCGACGACGACCCGCCATCGGCCCTCACGGCCCTGGAGCCGCTCCCACCATGCCGCGACGGGGGCCTTGTCGGCGGCGACGAACGACCACGCCGATACCGCAGTGACCGTCGCGCACTTCTCGCCCAAGGTGGGATGGGACTGCACCACGCTCGCCTCGTAGGACGCCAGGCGCACCCCGTTCCGGTAGATGCCCCAGCCGTCTCCGTCCCGTGTCATGACGAGCAGCCTTCCGTCGGAGAGGTACTGGACCTGGAATTGAGGCCAGAAGTTCGGATTCGGACCGCTCGCTCGAGGCTTCATGCGCGCCGCGCACTCGGCCTCGGGAACCGCGTACGCTGCCCGCTCGGTCGCGTCGACGATGAGCCTGGCCCTCCCGTCCGGCCCCGCGACGAGGTAGGCGAGGTGGCGGCCGTCCGGGCTGAAGGTCGGGAGCGACGCATCCGCGTAGCGCCCGAGCTCGCGACCGTCCGCGAGCGCGGTCACGGGGCCCGGCCCGGCGACATCACCCTCCCGCCGGTTACGCGTCGGACCGGCGGTCGCCCAGTGGCGCCCGTCGCGGCTGAAGACGATCGTCGCCTCACGGGCGAAGTCTCCGCCCAGCTTGGTCCCGTCCGCCACCAGGAACCCTTCGTCTGCGTCATCGACGCGGCCGCCTGCCCAGTAAAAGACCCTTCGCGTGACGGGGGAAAAAGTGAGTGCACCGAACGTCGGGAACAGGGAACCCGCAACGCCGTCGTGGACGACCCATCCCCCACCGTCCTTCTTCTCGACGTAAGCGTACGACGTCGCGTCGTCGGCGACCGCAATCGATCCCACCGAAGACGGCAGCCGAGCCAGCTGGGTCTTGCGGATCAGGCGGCTCTGCCGAGAGCAACCGAGGGCGTCGATCCCCCACGCCAGGAGGACGACGCACCCGATCCACTCGCGCGCAGTCGGCTGCTTCCCTCTGTAGCCCACGCGGCGCGCTCCTTAGCACCGCGGGATCCGCCCCGGCAAGGAGCCACGAGCGCCGGTCGGCGAGCGCGCGCCGCATCCGCCGAGTCAGGGGACGGCCCGTCCGGCCTCGTAGGCGGCCAGGTGACGGGCGACCTCGGCGGCGAGCGGTTGGAGCCCGGCCGCGCGTGCGAGCACGAGGGTGCGGCGCGCGACCTCCGCGGCATCGCGGAAGCGTCCCGCCGCCGCGTATGCCGCCGCGAGCGTGCGCAGCACCTCGGGATCGCGGCCGTCGGTCGCGTCGCGCGCGCGCTCGGCGAGGCGCACGGCCTCCCCCGCGTCGGTACCTGCCGCCCCGGCGGTGGCGATGATCCATGCCGCCCGCGCCTCGGCAGCCGCCCACCCGGGTCGTGCGGCGAGCGCCGCGCGATACTCGGCGAGCGCATCGGTGCCGCGTCCCTGTTTCGCGAGAGTGTCCCCGAGCGCCAGGTGACTGTCCGCCAGCTCCGGGGCGAGGCGCAGGGCCTCACGGTACTCGCCGATCGCCTCGGCGGCGTGCTCGCGCGCGTCGAGCGCCGCGCCGAGGTTGAAGTGGGCGCGCGCGTCCTCGGGGGTGAGCCGCACGGCTTCGCGGTAGTGCGCGAGCGCGTCCTCCGGGCGTCCGAGGCGTTCGAGGACGACCGCGGCATTGTTGTGCGCGGCGGCGACACCCGGGTCGATGGTGAGCGCGGCCTCGTAGCGCGCGAGCGCCTCGTCCAGGCGTCCCTGCCGGGCGAGCGCCACGCCGAGGTTGTTGTGCGCCTTCGCATTCGACGGCTCGAGGCGCACCGCTTCAACGTACTCGGCGATGGCCTCGTCGAGCCGGCCACGCTCGGCAAGCTCGAGACCGAGGTCGTAGTGCGCGGTCGCGTTCTGCGGGTCGAGGCGGATCGCCTCGCGGTACTCCGCGACGGCCTCGTCCGAGCGTCCGAGCGTGCCGAGACCGACGCCCAGGTTGAGCCGCGCCTTCGCGTACCGCGGTCGGAGTGCAACGGCGCGCTGGAAATGATCCAGGGCCTCCACGGTCCGGCCCTGCTCGAGGAGCGCGAAGCCGTAGTTTGTGTGGGCGACCGCATTGTCCTTCGTCACCGCGAGCGCGTGGCCGAAGAGCGCCAGGCTGTCGCGCCAGTGGCGGAGCTGAACCCGCGTGGTCGCGACGCAGCCGGCGAGCACCACGGCAGCCACTGCCGGCAGCAGTATCCGAAATGGCCGGAGGCCTGCGGTCCACTCCCCGAGCCCCCAGACCACCGTGATGAAGAGGCCGACGTGGGGCAGGTAGGTGAATCGGTCGGCCATCGCCTGGTCGCCGGCGCGGATGATGCCGGCGACGGGGACGAGCGTGCCGAGATACCAGAGCCAGCCGACGAGGAGCCAAGGTTCGCGCCGCGCTCGGCGGGCGACGGCCGCGGTCACCGCGCCGAGGACCAGCGCCGCTGCGGCGACCTCCCATGCCGGAAGGACTTGCCGGGAGGGATAGAAGATCGCGAGCCGGGTCGGCCAGAGCGTCATGCCGAGATACGCGACGTAGGAGAGAATCGCATTCGCGAGCCGAGCGGACAGCGGGTGCACGGCGAACGGCGTGATGGCGCCGCCCCGCTGCTGCGCGATCAGGTTGACGACGCTCGCGGCGGCGGCAAGCGCGAGGAGTGGGAGCTTCTCGAGCCAGACCCGCGGTCCGAGGGCGAGGCGGCGAAGCGGCCAGACGTCGAGGAGGAGCAGCGCGAAGGGGAGCGTCATCACCATCGGCTTGCTCAGGAGCCCGGCCACGAACGCGAGCAGCACCGCGACGTAGCGCGCCCACGTCGGACGTGCGGCGTAGCGCACGTAGCCATACAGGGCCACCATCCACCAGAAGGCGGCGAGCACGTCCTTGCGCTCGGAGATCCAGGCCACCGACTCCACCCGCAGCGGGTGGAGCGCGAAGAGCGCCGCGACCGCTCCGCTGCGCCACGGGGCAGCCGTCATGTGGAAGAGAGCGGCGAAGAGAACGAGTGCCGAGCCGGCGTGGAGCAGGACGCTGGTCGCGTGATGGGCGCCGGCTTCGAGGCCGAAGAGCTGGCAGTCGAGCATGTGGCTGAGCCACGTGAGCGGGTGCCAGTTGGCCGCGTGGAACCCGGCGAAGGCCCAGGCGAGACCCGCGCGGGTGAGCCCGCGCCGGACGTAGCCGTTCTCCACGACGTAGTCGGGGTCGTCGAAGTTGACGAAGCCGTGGCGCACGACCGGCGCGTAGGCCACCGCGACGGCGAGCACGATCGCGAGCGCGATCCAGCGCCCCGGCCCGCGGGCGGAACGTCTCACGGGCCCCGGCGGACGGCCTCGCGGCGGCGTCCCTCCACCTCCGCCAGCGCGGCCCGCCCCTCCGGCCAGTCCGGCCTGAGGCGCAAGGCCTGGCGCAGCTCGGCGATGGCCTCATCCACGCGCCCTGCGCCCGCGAGGCCGCCGGCGAGATTGAAGTGCGCGGTCGGGTCGGCAGGCATGAGCCGCACGGCCTCGCGGTACTCCGCGACGGCCTCCGCGGAGCGGCCGAGGCGCTCGAGGGCGATCGCCAGGTTGCCGTGCGTGACCCCGCGATCGGGAACGAGCGCGAGCGCTTGGCGGTACTGCTCGATGGCGTCCTCGAAGCGCCCCTGGGTGGCGAGCGCCGCGCCGAGGTTGTGACGCGCCTTCGCGTACTCCGGATCGATCCGCAGCGCCGCCCGGTACTCGGCGATCGCCTCGTCCAGCCGCGCCTGGCCGGCGAGCAGGAGGCCCAGATTGTAGTGTGCCGTGGCGCTGTCCCCGTCCAGCCGGATGGCGTCGGTATACTCGCGGAGCGCCGCCTCGGGGTCTCCGCCTTCGGCGAGCGCCTTGCCGAGGCTCACGTGGACCTTGGCGTACCCGGGTTTGATCGCGGCCGACCGCCGGAGGTGAACCAGCGCCTCGGCACGCCGGCCCTGCTCGAGGAGCGCGGCCCCGAGATTCGCCTCGGCGACGTAGTTGTCGCGGCTCACGGCGCTCGCGTGCGCAAAGAGCGAGACGCTGTCCCGCCAGATATCGAGCTGCCGGGCGGTCAGCGCGACGCAGGCGGCCAGCGCGACCACACCCCCCGCCGAGGCGACGGCGCGCGAGCCGCCCGCATCGGCCGCCGCCCACGCGATCATCAGGAGCACGCCGATCTGCGGCAGGTAGGAGAAGCGATCCGCCATCGCCTGCTCGCCCACCTTGACGAGGCCGACGACGGGCAGCAGCGCGACGAGGTACCAGAGCCAGCCGACGAGCAGGTAGGGGCGCCGGCGCCGTTCGACCAGAGCGAGCGCCGAGACGCCGGCCAGCAGGAGGGCGCAGACGGCGACCTCCGCGACCGGCAGCGGCCGGTGGGGGTAGAAGACCGCGAGCCGCGTCGGCCAGAAGGTCTTCTCCAGGTAGGATCCGTAGGCGACGAGCGCCTCGGCGATCCGGGTGCCGAGCGGCAGGCTCTCGAGCGAGGCCATGGCGCCCGCCCCGCGTTGCGCCACGACCGTGAGCGCGCTCACCGCCGCCGAGAGGAGCAGGAGCGGCGCCTTCTCCCAGAGAAGGCGGGCGTTCCATGGCCGGCGGAGCGGCCAGACGTCCAGGAGCAGGAGGATGAGCGGCAGCGTCACCACCGTCGGCTTCGCGAGCAGGCCGAGGACGAAGGCCGCAACGACGAGCAGGTAGGCGGCGGCGCCGCGCCGTCGGACGTAGCGCCGGTAGGCGGCGAGGGCGAGCATCCAGCAGAGCCCGGCCAGCACGTCCTTCCGCTCCGAGACCCATGCGACGGACTCGACGCGCAGGGGGTGGAGGGCGAACGTCGCCGCCACGAAGGCGCTCGGCCAGGGCGCCCCGGTCGTGCCTTCGAGCACCCCGAACAGGAGCGCGGCGCTCGCTGCGTGGAGGAGGACGCTCGACGCGTGATGGCCCGCGGGCGCCAGGCCGAAGAGCTGAGCGTCGAGCATGTGCGAGAGCCACGTGAGCGGGTGCCAGTTGGCGGCGTGGGGGGCGGCGAATGCCCATCCGAGCCCCGCCCACGAGAGCCCGGCACGGACCCGCGGGTTCTCGGTCACGTACTCGGGATCGTCGTAGTTGACGAAGCCGTGCCGGAGGGCAGGGGCGAAGACGGCGAGGGTCCCGAGGACGACGAGGCCCGCGATGGCGAGATTCCGCCGGCCGCGGACCGACATGGCTCAGCGTCCGCCGGGGAGGGGTGCCATCGTGGCGGACCTCTACCGCGCCGTCCGACGCAGGCGCAAGGCGCAAGGAGATACCAAGCCCCCGGACCTGACCCGATGTGCTTTTTCTTCTTGACATCCGCTGGGGAGTCCGTGGTAGCGACCGCTGGCGCACTTGCAATGCCTCACTAACCCACGGGGGGTCCCCTATGGACATCGGCGGCGTTGGGCTCCGGAGCAGGCGGCTTGCGTGGTCCGTGGCCGCGATGGCCCTCCTGGTGAGCGCCGCGCCCGCTCGGGCCCAGATGTCGAGCGCCGCGGACAGCACGTCCGGCGCGACCTGCAGCGGCGGCGGCGGCGCCGATGGCGACTGCCGCAACACCGTCGCGTTCACCGCCGCCTGCGGCGGGAGCTGCACCTCGTTCACGAGCCGCTACGCCTGGAACATCAACGCCGACACCGGCGTCGGCAGCACGCATGACACGAGCGGCACCGCCATCCATACGATCACGTTCAACGCGAGCGCCGTGGGTGGCTACCGCATCGACATCAGCCAGTCGCGCGTCGGGAGCGTCGCCCGGTCGAGCGACGCGAGCAACTGTGACGGCCAGGCGCACATCGGCGCCGTCACTGGCAACTCGAACGTCGCCTTCTCGTCGAACACCCTCACCAGCTCGGCCCCGGCGGTCGACATCAACAATGGCGGCGGCGACGCGCACACGGACCTCTCGCAGGGCGGCGCGGCACAGCTCTTCAGGTTCAGCGGCGGGGTCACGCAGAGCCATTCCCTCAGCTTCACGTGGAGCGGTTCGGTGCGGAGCAACTCGTGCGAGGCGTCGGTGCGGCTCGGCGAGTCGAGCGGCACGACGGCCGGCTGCTCCGTCTGCGGCTATCCCGGGAACCCGAGCCGCACGCAGTCGAGCGACGGACACTTCATCACCGTCAGCTTCACCTCGCTCTGCGGTAACGGCACGGTCGAATCGGCGGCGGGCGAGGACTGCGACACGGGCATCGCGGGCAGCGTGTGCTGCGGCTCGAACTGCAAGTTCTTGACGTCGAGCACGACGTGTCGCGGCGCGGCCGACGAATGTGACCTCGCGGAGGTCTGCAGCGGTACGGCCGCCACCTGCCCGGCCGACGCGAAGAAAACGGCCGGCACCGCGTGCTCCTCCGACGGCAACCCCTGCAGCGTCGACCAGTGCAACGGCAGTAGCAACGCCTGCACGCACACCACCGCGGCGACTGCCGGCACGGTCTGCCGCACGGGTTCCGGCGACGCCTGTGACCCGACCGAGACGTGCACGGGGTCGAGCACGAGCTGTCCCGCGGACGTCGTGCAGTCGAGCAGCTTCACCTGCCGCGCCGCGGGCGGCGAGTGCGACCTCGCGGAGAACTGCACCGGGGTCCCCGGGGCGACCTGCCCGGCGGACGCGAAGAAACCGAACGGCACCGCGTGCACTGACGACGGCAACCCGTGCACCACCGAGACCTGCAACGGCTCGAGCAACCTCTGCCAGCACCCGCCGGGGAACGCCGGGACCGTCTGCCGCACCGGCTCGGGTGACGTCTGCGATCCGGACGAGACGTGTACCGGTTCGAGCAGCACGTGTCCGGCGGACGTCGTGCAGCCGAACACGTTCACCTGCCGGAGCGCGGCGGGCGAATGCGACCTCGCGGAGAACTGCACCGGCGTCGTCGGCCAGGTCTGTCCCGCCGACGCGAAGAAGACGAACGGCACGGCGTGCACCGCGGACTCGAATCCCTGCACGCTCGACCAGTGCAACGGCACTAGCGTGACCTGCCAGCACCCGGCGGGCAACGCGGGGGCGGTCTGCCGGGCGGCGGCGAACGAGTGCGACATCCAGGACTTGTGCACCGGCTCGAGCACGAGCTGCCCGGCCGACGTCGTCAAGTCGGCAGGGACGGCATGCACGGACGACGGCAACGTGTGCACGACCGACCAGTGCAACGGTACTAGCGGCGCGCCGGCGTGCGTTCACAACCCGGGCAACGCGGGGACCGTCTGCCGGGCGTCGGCCGGCGTCTGCGACGCGGCCGAGACGTGCACGGGCAGCAGCAGCACCTGCCCGACCGACGTCTTCCAGCCCTCGACCACGCTCTGCCGCGGCTCCGTGGGCGAGTGCGACCTCGATGACTTCTGCACCGGTACCAGCGCCACCTGTCCGGTCGACGCCAAGAAGTCGAACGGCACGGCCTGCACCGACGACGGCAACCCGTGCACCACCGACACGTGCAACGGCACGAGCGACACCTGCCAGCACCCGGCGGGGAATGCGGGGGCGACCTGTCGCGCGGCGGCGGGCATCTGCGACGTCGCGGAGACCTGTACCGGCACCAGCTCGACCTGCCCGGCCGACGCGTTCAAGTCCTCGAGCACGCTCTGTCGGCCGTCGGTGGGCGAATGCGACCTCGACGACTTCTGCCCCGGCAACGGCGCGAACTGCTCGGCGGACGCCAAGAAGTCGAACGGCACGGCGTGCACCGACGACGGCAACCCGTGCACCACCGACACATGCAACGGCACGAGCGACACCTGCCAGCACCCGGCGGGGAACGCGGGGGCGACCTGCCGTGCGGCGGCCGGCACCTGCGACCTGGCGGAGACCTGCACGGGTGTGAGCAGCACGTGCCCGGCCGACGTGTTCAAGCCGGCCACCACCGTCTGCCGCGGGTCGGCAGGCGAATGCGACCCGGCGGAGAACTGCACCGGCAGCGGGGCGAACTGCCCGGCCGACGCGAAGAGCGCGTCGGGCACGGCGTGCACCGACGACGGCAACCCGTGCAGCCGCGACGAGTGCGACGGCAGCAGCAACGACTGCCAGCATCCGGCGGGGAACGCCGGCTCCGTCTGCCGTCCGGCGGCGGGTGTCTGCGACACGGACGAGACCTGCACCGGGACGAGCACGACCTGCCCGCCCGACGGCTTCCTGTCGTCCTTCGTCGAGTGCCGCGCGTCGGCGGGCGAATGCGACCCGGCGGAGAACTGCACCGGCAGCGGGCCGAACTGTCCGGCCGACGCCAAGAGCCCGTCCGGGACGCTGTGCACCGACGACGGCAACGTGTGCACGACCGACCTCTGCGACGGCACGAACGCCGACTGTCAGCACGCGGCCGGCAATGCGGGCACCGTCTGCCGGGCCGGGTCCGGCGACGTGTGCGATCCCGACGAGGTGTGCACCGGGGCCACCTCCACGTGCCCGCCCGACATCGTCCTGCCCAACGTCTTCGCCTGCCGGCCGGCGGCCGGCGAGTGCGACATCGCCGAGACCTGCGGCGGGCTGCCCGGGCAGCCGTGCCCGCCCGACGCCAAGAAGGCGGCCGGCTCCCTCTGCACCGACGACGGCAACCCGTGCACCACCGACCGGTGCGACGGCACGAATGACGCCTGCCAGCATCCGGCGGGGAACGCCGGGACGGTTTGCCGTCCGGCGGCGGGCGACTGCGACCTCGACGAGACCTGCACCGGGACGAGCAGCACCTGCCCGGCCGATGTCTTCAAGCCGTCGACCACGGTCTGCCGTGCCTCGGCGGGCGAGTGCGATCCGGCTGAGAACTGCACCGGATCGACCGCCACGTGTCCCGCCGACGCCAAGGAGCCGGCGGGGACGGCGTGCACGAGCGACGGCAACCCGTGCAGCCGCGACGAGTGCGACGGGACGAACGACGCCTGCCAGCACCCGGCGGGCAACGCCGGCGCCGTCTGCCGTCCGTCCGCCGGGGCATGCGACGTCGACGAGAACTGCACAGGGACCAGCACGGTCTGTCCGGCCGACGCCTTCAAGCCGGCGACCACGGTCTGCCGCGCCTCGGCGGGCGAGTGCGACCCGGCAGAGAACTGTCCCGGCAGCGGACCGAATTGCCCGGCGGACGTCAAGGAGCCGGCGGGGACGGCGTGCACGAGCGACGGCAACCCGTGCAGCCGCGACGAGTGCGACGGGACGAACGACGCCTGCCAGCACCCGGCGGGGAATGCGGGAGCCGTGTGCCGTCCTGCCGCCGGCCCCTGCGATATGGACGAGAACTGCACCGGGACGAGCACGGTCTGTCCGCCCGACGATTTCCTGCCGAGCTTTGTCGTGTGCCGGGCTTCGGCGGGCGAATGCGACCCGGCGGAGAACTGCACGGGGACGTCGGCCAGCTGCCCGGCGGACGACAAGAGTCCCGCGGGGACGACCTGCACGGACGACGGCAACCCGTGCAGCCTCGACGAGTGCGATGGCTCGAGCGCCGACTGCCAGCATCCGGCCGGCAACGCCGGAGCGGTCTGCCGTCCGGCGGCGGGCGACTGTGACGTGGACGAGAGCTGCACCGGGACGAGCACCGTCTGCCCGGCCGACGCCTTCGAGCCGGCGACGACCGTCTGCCGCGGCTCGGCGGGCGAGTGCGACCCGGCGGAGAACTGCACCGGCTCGACCGCCACCTGTCCCGCGGATGCGAAGAGTCCCGCGGGGACGGCCTGCACGAGCGACGGCAACCCGTGCAGCCTCGACGAGTGCGACGGCTCGAGCGACACCTGCCAGCATCCGGCCGGCAACGCCGGGGCGGTGTGCCGCGGGGCCGCCGGCGAGTGCGACCTGAGCGAGACGTGCACCGGCTCGAGCACGGTGTGCCCGGCCGACGCCAAGAAGGCGGCCGGGACGGCGTGCACGAGCGACGGCAACCCGTGCAGCCTCGACGAGTGCGACGGCTCGAGCGACACCTGCCAGCACCCGGCCGGCAACGCCGGCGCGGTCTGCCGGCCGGCGGCGGGCCCCTGCGACGACGTCGAGACATGCACGGGATCGAGCACGACCTGCCCGGCGGACGGCTTCCTGCCGCCCTTCGTCGAGTGCCGTGCTTCGGCGGGGGAGTGCGACCCGGCGGAGAACTGCACCGGGACCGGACCGAACTGCCCGGCGGACGACAAGAGTCCCGCGGGAACGGCGTGCTCGAGCGACACCAACCCGTGCACTGTGGACGAGTGCGACGGCTCGAGCGACGCCTGCCAGCATCCCGCCGGCAACGCGGGCGCGGTGTGCCGCCCGGCCGCCGGCGACTGCGACGTCGACGAGAATTGCACCGGCAGCAGCAGCACGTGCCCGGCCAATGGCTTCAAGTCGAGCAGCGTGGAGTGCCGGGCTTCGGCCGGTGTCTGTGACGTGGCCGAGAACTGCACCGGCACGGGTGCGAACTGTCCCGCCGACACGTTCAAGCCGAGCACCGTCGTCTGCCGGCCGCAGAGCGGCGACTGCGACGTCGCCGAGAACTGCACCGGCACGGGTCCCACCTGTCCCGCGGACAGCGTGAGCGGCGCCTTCGTCACCTGCCGGCCGGTGGCAGGTCCGTGCGACGTGGCCGAGAACTGCGACGGGACCACGCACGATTGCCCCACGGACGCGTTCAAGCCGTCGACCACCGTGTGCCGGCCCTCGGCCGGCGTGTGCGATCCGGCCGAGAACTGCACGGGGACCACCGCCGCCTGCCCGGCCGACGCCAAGAGCACGGCGGTCTGCCGGCCGTCGGCCGGCGCCTGCGACCCGGCGGAGAGCTGCGACGGCTCCGCCAACAACTGTCCGCCGGATTCCCGCGAGCCCTCCAGCACCGTGTGCCGGCCTGCGGCGGGAGGCTGCGACATCGCCGAGAACTGCGACGGGTCGAGCGTGAGCTGCCCGGCGGACGCCTTGCGGCCGAACGGCTTCGTCTGCCGGGCCTCGACCAGCACCTGCGACCCCGCCGAGACCTGCGATGGCAGCAGCCCCGCCTGCCCGGCCGACGTCGGGGTCCAGGACATGGACAGCGACGGCGTCTGCGACGCGTCCGACAACTGCAAGACCGTCTCGAACCCGGGGCAGGAGGACGCCGACAACGACGGCAAGGGCGACGCCTGCGATCCGTGCAACAACATCATCCCGGTGTACGCGACGAGCCCGGCGATCACGGTGAGCCGGCTCAGCACGCCGCCCGGAGACGACCGGTTCAAGTTCAAAGGCGAGATCGCCCTGCCGTACCCGTACGCGCCGCCGTTCGACCCGTTCACCAAGGGCGTGCGCATCCTGATGACCACGGACGGCAACCGCGACGTCATCGACGCGACGATCCCGGGCGGACCGTTCCTCCCGACGTTCGCCGGCTGGAAGACGAATGCGTCGCACACGACCTTCATCTACAAGAACGCATCCAACGGGACCGTGCCGCTGATCGACGGCATCTACGTGGTGGTCCTGAACGACCGCTCGAGGACGAAGCCCGGCCACATCAAGTTCAGCGTCGGCGGCAAGAAGGGCAGCTACATGACGCTGCCCAACGAGCTCCCGGTGAAGGGTACGGTGGTCATCGACTCGCCGCAGGCCTCGAACGGCCAGTGCGGCGAGGCGGTGTTCCCGGACGCGGGCGGGCCGAGCTGCGGGTTCACGCCGTCGGGCAGCACGCTCAAGTGTAAGTGAGGCTCGGGCCCCGGACGTCGCCGAGCGGCGTCCGGGGCCTTCAGCCGGTGGCGTCGTCGAGCCGACGCGAGCGCTTGCGGTCCGGTCGCGTCGTCAGGCAGACAGGGGCGGGTTGTCGAGCCGGGCGTGCTCGCTCGGGCGAGGCCGCTGGGTCTGGGTCGGCCTCGTCCTGCTCTACGTCGCCATCCGGGCGCCGCTGCTCGGGGTCCCGCTCGAGCGCGACGAGGGGCTGTTCGGCGTAGCCCACCTACATCCTGCTGCCGCGGACGCCCTACACGCTGGTGCGATCGCCGGCCATCGATCCGTCCTTCGAGGAACGCCTGAAGGCGCTCGGCGCGCGAGCCTATCGCCTGGAGGCCGTTCTCCTGTCGGACCCCGTGCGCGGCCTGCGGTTCGCGCCGGCACCGCCCGACGGACCCGCCGGGGAGCGCGAGGTGCTCTACGAGATCTGGCGGCGTCTGCCCGAGGCGGCGAGCCCGAGGTGACCGCGCGCAGCGCCTGGCCGACGCCTCACCACACGTCGGGCTCGAACATCGCGTCCTGCCGCGCGGCGCGGCGGCGGAGGATCTCCCGCTGCTCGCGGTGCGTGAAGATGTAGAGGTCCTGCCGCTCGACGCCGCGCATCACGCGGCGCGCGACCTCTTCGGGGGCGATCGTGCTGCCGACGAGCGCGCCCGCGGGCGGTACGACCGGGTCGCCCGGGTTGCGCAGCTCGGCGGGGCGATTGCGGACCGAGTTCTCGTTGATGTTCGTGCGGACGATCATCGGGCAGAGGACGCTCACCCCGATGCCGTGGGGGCGGAGCTCGCGGTGGAGCGCCTCGGTGAGGCCGACGACGGCGAACTTCGAGGCGCAGTAGACGCCGAGCCATTGCATCCCGACCAGCCCCGCCATCGACGCCGTGTTGATCACGTGCCCGCCCGCTCCCTGCGCGATCAGCCGCGGCACGAAGATCTCGACGCCGTGCACGACGCCCCAGAAGTTGACCCGCATGGTGTATTCCCAGTCGGCGTGCGTCGCGGTGGCGAGCTCGCCGAAGGTGCCGATGCCAGCGTTGTTGCAAACGATGTGGACGGCGCCGAAGCGCCGTGCGGCTGCTTCCGCCAGCGCCCCGACGCTGCCGAGCTGGGTGACGTCGGTCGGGACCGCGAGGACGTCGGCGCCCGACCGGGTGAGCCGCTCGGCGACGCGGGCCATCGCCGCCTCGTCCAGGTCGGCGAGGACGATCCGCGCCCCGCGCGCCGCGAACGCGTCGGCCAGGGCCGCGCCGATGCCGCCGCCGCCGCCCGTGATCACCGCGACGCGCTCGCGGAAGTGGTCCATGGGGTCTCCTCAGTCGCTCGTGTGCGAGATCGCCTTCAGCGTGAATTCATCGGGGTTGAAGCGCTGCTCGATGAACTGGTCCTGGGGGCGGCCGCCGATGGCGGCGCGGTTGGTCTTGTCGTTCACGCCGACCACGAGGCTCGGCAGCACCCCGGAGAAGCTGCGGTCGGCGGTCTCGGCGAAGGTGTAGCCGCACATCGCGTTGTAGAAGTACTCGCCGGCCCGGTTGCTCACGAGCTTCCAGTAGATGCGATACATCTCCTGGTCGAAGTACATCACGACCTTGCCGAAGTTGTAGTAGGGGTCGGTCGAGACGCCCTCGACGATCCAGGCCGGACGGGGCACGAAGACGAGGTTCCCGGTGATGAGCCAGGGCGCGCCCTTGTGGTCCTTGCCGGCCTCGAAGTTCGCGCGCAGCGGCGGCGTGTCGATCAGCCAGCGCGTCGGCGATACGGCGCGCTGCGGGAGGGCGTAGGGCTGGCTGACCACGGGGGCGAGCGTGTGCGCCTCACCGACGAGCTTCCACTTGTAGGTCTCGACCTTGCCGGCGTAGCAGTTGATGTCGTCGGCGAAGATGTCCATGCCCGCGACAGGGTCGGAGCGGGATGCGGCGCTGATGTGGCGCGCGCGGCGGGTCTGCGGGACGTAGGCCCACATGTCGTCCTTGGCGTCCCAGTCGAGGTGCCGGACGGTGAGCGTGGAGACGCCCTCGACGTCGACCGGCTCGAGGGCGACGGACGTGGCCTTGGCGACCAGCCGCTCGGGGTTTGCGATCGGGCCGCCGTGGCGCCCGACGTAGCTCGTGGCCTGGATCCGCGTCCGGATCGTCCGGTAGGGTCCGTCCTTGTCTACCCCGGTGAGGTAGAAGCTCGCCCCCGTCCCGCCGGCCATCAGGCTGGCGGCGGTGAAGTTCCACGCGATCTTGCAGCCCGCGTCGGGGTCCTTCGGATCGATCTTGGGAAAGGGGTAGCCGAAGTAGAAGTCGGGCACCTTGCCGGTCGCCTTGTCGCGGAGCCCGCACGTGTTGGGGTCGAGGTCGTACTTGCCGTCGTTCGCCGCCGTCGCGTCCCAGAAGGGGCGGCTGTAGTTGTCGTGGAAGCGGGCAGGGTCGGCCGGGACCACCCGGAACCAGTACTCGCCCGCCTTTACGCGCCGCAGCACGGGTTCCGGGACGAGGTCCTTGCCCCGCTCCCAGGTGTTCGCCTCGAGCGTCCAGGGCTGATCGGCTTTCGGCGCCTCCGCCGCCCATGTGCTCGCGAGGGACGACAGGAGCACGAGCGCCGCCCTCCAGCCCCCAGCGCCACACCTTCGCATACGGGGGACGGTGTACGGGAGCGGCGCCGACGACGCAAACCCGGAAACGCGAAGAAAAGACGAAGATGCCGGCCGTTTTTTCATATTTTTCTCGTTGACCGGGGTCCGCGAACCACGCTAACGGACCCCAGGGACGCCGGCCGGACGGCCGGCACGGAAGGAGAGTCCGGTGAACAGGAGACTCGCACTGGCAGGAATCGCGAGCGCGTTGCTCGCGCTGGTCAGCGTGGGTGGTGGGGTCGTCGAAGCCCAGACCGGTCCGAGCTGTGCCGCGGCCAAGAAGAAGATCGCGGGCAAGAAGGATCAGAAGCTCCTGACCTGTGACTCCGCCGCGGTCGTGAAGGGCGTGTCGCCCGATCCGGACTGCCAGCTGAAGGCGCGCAACACCTTCAGCGCCGCGTGGGACAAGGCGGAGGCGAAGGGCGGTTGCTTCACGACGAACGACAAGAACACCATCGAGGGCAAGGTCGACGCTCACGTCCAGGACCTCGAGTCCACGCTTCACGTCACGGGCAGCACCCCGAGCAAATGCTCGTCCAAGAAGTTCAAGGACGCGGGGAAGAAGGGTCTCTGTCTGCTCCTCTGTCACGGCAAGGCGCAGAAGAAGGGCCTGCCGCTGAACGATCCTACGATCACCGCGTGCATGCAGAAGTGCCGCGACAAGTTCTCGGCAGCCTTCTCCAAGGACGAGGCGGCGGGCGACTGCCGCACCACCGGCGACGCGAACGGCGTCGAGACGAAGATCGACACCTTCACGAGCACCGTGGCGTCCATGCTGCCGACCGGCGTCGTCACCACGACCACCACCACGTCGACGAGCATTCCCGGCACGCGCTGCTGCCAGGCCACGGGTGCGTGCTTCGATGCGGCCGAGCCCGACGCCATGGTGAAGTGTCCGCTGCTGCACGGGACGCTCGCCGGTGCCGGCCGGGTATGCAACGGACAGACGGGGACGTGCGGGACCCAGAAGGTGGTGGGCGTGAACTGCTGCCAGTGCCCGGCAAACCCCGCACAGTTCCCGCACCCGCAGTACTGCTTCGACACGAACATCACCTCCTGCGGGAGCGTGTGCACGAAGACCGTGGGAGTGGCGTGCGGCCCCAACACGGAGACGTGCGGGGGGCAGTGAGCGACCCGCGCCCGGCCGGAAGACTTCCATGAGGAGGCGGGTCGCCGTGGCGCTCGGCGCGATCGCCTGCCTGCTGGCGAGCGCGGTTCCGGCCAGGAAGACCCCGGTCGACTGCCCCGGCGGTCGCTTCCTCATCCAGGGCCAGCGGCTCATCCCCGGTTCGGGGGCTGCGCCCGACGTCGTCACCGTCGAGCGCGGGCCGCGGGTGGTATTCATCGCGAGCGGCTGCCCGCGGGTATCAGCCGGCGTCTTGTCGACGCCCGGGGGCACGCGGGTGCACGCCGTGTGGCCGGCATCGGCGTGTCCGGGCTTGAAGGGGAGGGCGCAGCTGAAGGCTCGCATCCTGCCCGGCTGCCGGTTGCTCTCGGGAACGCTCGTGGCCAGGAAGTTCAGGCGGCCGTTCAAGGACGCGCCGCTCTCGACCGGGTGCGGCGACGGGCTCGTCGACCCGGGACTAGGCGAGGAGTGCGAGGGGGCGACGGGCTGCGGCGCGGGGCAGCACTGCGTGGACTGCACGTGCGTCGCAGGGAGCACCGCGACGCTGCCCGGAGAGACCACGACGACCACGGCGCCAGGAACGGCCACCACGACGACCACGTTCCCCGCCGTGTCGTCGCGCTGCTGCCAGGCGGTCGGTGCCTGCTTCGATGCCGACCCTGCGGACGCGGAGGCCGCGTGTCGCCTCCTGAGCGGCACGCTCCACCCCTCCCTCGAGGTCTGCGACGGGACGAAGGGCACCTGCGGTGCCATGAAGCAGGTGGGCGCCAACTGCTGCCAGTGTCCCGAGCCCTCGCCGCCGTTCCCGCATCCAGGGTACTGCTTCGACACGAACATCAGCTCCTGCGGGCCCGTGTGCACGAAGACGGCAGGCGTCGCGTGCGGCCCGGACTCCCAGACCTGCGGCGGGCCATGAGCGAGGCTCCCGGCCGGCGGCCGATCGTCCCCTTCCTGCGCTTGCCGGCGGATGGCGAGCCGTACCTTGCCGGGCAGCGCTGCCCCGCTTGCGGCGCCGTCTTCCTCGGGCGACGGCTCGCGTGCGGCCGGTGCACGGCGCGGGGAGCCTTCGAGGAAGTCCGGCTGTCCCGTACGGGGAAGCTCTGGGTGTACTCGATCGTGCACCAGTCCTCGCCGGGCGTGCCGGTGCCCTACGTGGCCGCCATCGTCGACCTCCCGGAGGGCGTGTCCGTGCGCTGCAGCCTGATCGACGTCCCGCCCGATCCCGCCGCGCTGTCCTTCGGCATGCCGGTCGAGATGACGACCCGCGTCAGCCAGCAGGACCGCGAGGGGAACGACGTGGTGGCGTTCTACTTCCGTCCCCTGCGGGAGGGAGGCGCGTGATGCGGGACGTCTACGTCGCGGGTGTCGGCATGATCAGGTTCGGACGCTACCGGGAGCGGGACGTGCCGGATCTCGGCGGCGAGGCCGTGCTGCTCGCGCTCGACGACGCCGGGCTCGCGCTGCGCGACGTCGAGCTGCTGGCCGCCGGCTCGCTCTTCCAGGCGAACGCGATGGTGGGGCAGCGCATCCTGCAGCAGGTCGGCCAGACCGGCATCCCCGTGGTCAACGTCGCTAACGCCTGCGCCACGGGCTCGACGGCCTTCCGGGAGGCGTGGCTCGCCGTCGCCGCGGGAGAGCACGAGGTCGCGCTGGCCGTCGGCGTGGAGCAGATGGGGAAGATGGGGCTCCTCGGCGGGGGCGGCGGCTCGGGGGTGCGCACCGAGGGTGTGCTCGGCAGCGGCCTCATGCCGGCCGTGTTCGGCCAGGCGGGGATGGAGCACATGCGGCGCCACGGCACGACGCAGGCGCAGTTCGCCAAGGTGGCCGTGAAGAACCACCGGCACTCCACCCGGAACCCCCTGTCGCAGTACCAAGTGGAGGTAAGCCTCGACGAGGTGCTGAACGCCCGCATGGTCGCCTACCCGAACACGCTCTACATGTGCTGCCCGACGGGCGACGGCGCGGCCGCGGCCGTCGTCGTGTCGGCCGCGAAGGCGCGGCAGCTCGGCGTGGGCGTCAAGGTCCTCGCCTCCGTGCTCACCTCCGACCCGTGGAGCGAGCGGGACCTGACGCTGCCCGACGTGAACACGCTCACGCGGTCCGCGGCCTCGCGCGCCTACGAGCGTGCCGGCGTCGGGCCCGAGGACCTGGACCTGGTCGAGCTCCACGACTGCTTCGCGACGGCCGAGCTGCTGCACTACGAGAACCTCGGCCTGTGCGCCGAGGGCGAGGCCGGCCGGCTGATCGACACGGGCGAGACTGCCCACGGCGGCCGCATCCCCGTCAACGTCTCGGGCGGCCTGCTCTCGAAGGGTCACCCGCTCGGCGCGACCGGGGTCGCCAACATCTTCGAGATCGTCCAGCACCTGCGGGGCAGGGCCGCCGCCCGCCAGGTCGACGGAGCCCGCGTCGGCCTCGCGCACGTCATCGGTCTCGGCTCGGCGTGCACGATCAACATCCTCGGCGTGTAGGGCGCGCGGACGGCGACTACCGCAGGCGGAGGATGTGGCGGCGGGGGTCGATGGAGTAGGTGAAGTGGTCGAGGAAGCTGAGGCCGATCACCCCGTCGAGGGGCGGCGGCACGGCGGGGTGGACGACGGCCATGACGTCGCGCGTGCGGTTCCCGCCGACGTCGATCGAGCGCAGCTGGACGAGCGGGGCGGTGACCGTGCCATTCGCCGTCTGCAGCTGGATCATCTGATGATCTGGCTGATGATCTGGCTGATGATCTTGGCCCTTCGGGGCCAGGCCGAGCCGGCGGGCCACGGCCGGCGTGAGCACGCAGAGGCTCGCCCCGGTGTCGAGGAGGAAGAGACCGCTCACGGTACCGTCCAGCGTGGCGCGGACCCGCCAGGCGGCGCCGTCGCCGTCGAGGGGCACCTCGCTCTGGGCGCCGGACGCCCACTCGGCTCGAGCCGGTTCGGCGAGGAGAACGCTCGCGACGCCGAGCAGTAGGACGAGACGGGTCACCCGCCGGCGGACGAGGCCGTGTTTCCCTGGCGCTCCTCCAGGCAGAGGCGCACCTTGTGGACCAGGTCGAGACCGCTGAACGGCTTGGTGATGTAGTGGTTGGCGCCGAGGGCGATCCCCTTCTCGATGTCCGCCGGGGTCGACTTGGCGGTGAGGAAGATGACGGGGAGCGTCTTGGTCGCCGGGTTCGAGCGGATGGCCCGCAGGACCTCGTAGCCGTCGACGTCCGGCATCATGATGTCGCAGATGACGGCGTCGAGCGGCTCCTGCGCGAGGACGGCGAGCGCCTCGCGGCCGCCCGGGCACTTGATCGGGTGCATGCCCTCGATGCGCAGCCGCGTCTCCACCAGCTCCGCGATCAGCGGATGGTCCTCGACGATCAGGATGCGCGGCTTGTTCTCCGACTCCATGGAATGCTCCTCTCCTCGGCTCTACGTGTGGTCGAACAGGAGGTCATCGGCCTTCACGCCCGCTGCCACCAGTCGCTCGAAGTACCGGCTGCGGAAGCCGGTGGTCCGGAAGTGCCCCCGCACGGCTCCGCGGTTGTCGATGCCCGTCTGGGCGAACTCGAAGATGTCCTGCATCTGGATGGCCTCGCCCTCCATCCCGACCATCTCGGTGATCTTGAGGACCTTGCGCGTGCCGTCGGACAGGCGCGTGGCCTGGACGATCACGTGGATGGCGGAGGTGAGCTGCTGGCGGACGGCCTTGAGCGGCAGGTCGACGCCGGCCATCAAGACCATCATCTCGATGCGGCTCAGGCAGTCGCGCGGATTGTTGGCGTGGACGGTGCTGATCGAGCCGTCGTGGCCGGAGTTCATGGCCTGCAGCATGTCGAGCGCCTCGCCGCCGCGGACCTCGCCGACGATGATACGGTCGGGGCGCATGCGGAGCGCGTTGCGCACCAGGTCGCGCGCCGTGATCTCGCCCTTGCCGTGGATGTCCGGCTGACGGGTCTCGAGCGGCACCACGTGGGGCTGCTGGGGCTGCAGCTCGGCCGAGTCCTCGATGGTGAGGATGCGCTCGTGCTGCGGGATGAAGCTCGTCAGACAGTTGAGGAGGGTCGTCTTCCCGCAGCCGGTGCCGCCCGAGATGATGATGTTCAGCCGCGCCTGCACGACGGCGCGCAGGTAGCGGACCATGTCGTCGGTCAGGCTGCCGAAGCCCACGAGGTCTTCGAGGAGATAGGGGTCACGACCGAACCGCCGGATGGAAAGGCAGGGGCCGCGCAGCGCGAGCGGGGGGATGATGGCGTTCACCCGCGAGCCGTCGGGCAGCCGGGCGTCGACCATGGGCGAGGAAGCATCCACCCGCCGTCCGACCGCAGACACGATGGACCGGATGAGATCCATAAGGTGCTCGTCGTCGCGAAAGCGAACGTCGGTGCGCTCGAGCCGGCCGGCGCGCTCGACATAGACGGCGTCCGGGCCGTTCACCAGGATGTCGGAGGTGTCGTGGTGCTGGAGCAGGGCCTCGAGAGGCCCGAAATCGACGGCCTTGCCATTCACCTTCGGCCGGTCCGGCGCGGACCCGTTTGGCGCCACGTTCATCGTCTGGACCCCCTCATGCGATTCCATAGCGGTCGAGCTTTCGGTAGAGCGTACGCCGCGAGAGGCCGAGCAGCCGCGCCGCCTCGACGCGCTTGCCGCCCGCGGCCTGCAAGGCCCTCAGGATCTGCTCGCGCTCGGCCGCTTCGAGCGACAGCTCCGGGAGCCGCTGCCCGTCGGGGGTGCGCTGGACGTGCGTCTCGAAGAGGTGCGGCGGGAGGTTCTCCGGCAGGAGGACGCTGCCCTTGCAGACCACCATCGCGCGCTCGAGGACGTTGGCCAGCTCGCGCACGTTCCCCGGCCACGGGTAGCGCGTGAGGATCTCCAGGACGTGCGGCGTGATGCCGGTCACCGTGCGCCCGAGCTTCTCGTTGAACGCCGTGATGAAGTGGCGGGCGAGCGGCTCGACGTCGTCCGCCCGGCTGCGCAGCGGCGGCAGGTGGATGGCGCCGACGTTCAGGCGGTAGTACAGGTCGTCGCGGAACGCGCCCTGCCGCACCATGTCCGCGAGGTCGCGGTTGGTGGCGGCGATGACCCGGATGTCGATGCGGATCGGGTCGGGGGAGCCGATGCGCTTGATCTCGCGGTTCTCGAGCACGCGCAGCAGCTTCACCTGCACGCCGAGCGGCAGCTCGCCGATCTCGTCGAGGAAGATCGTGCCGCCGTGCGCCGCCTCGAAGAGGCCCTTGCGGTCGCGGTCGGCGCCGGTGAAGGAGCCGCGCAGGTGCCCGAAGAGCTCGCTCTCGAGGAGCGTGGGGGCGAGCGTGGTGCAGTTGCACACGACGAAGGGGCGGTCGCGAAGCGGCGAGAGGCGGTGCAGCGCGCGGGCCACCAGCTCCTTGCCGGTGCCGCTCTCGCCGGTCACCAGCGCCGTCGTGGGGTAGCGGGCCAGACGCTCGACGAAGGCGAAGACCTCGAGCATGCGCTGCGAGCGGGCGACGATGCCCTCGAACGTGACACAGCCCTGCAGGCGCTGCTCCAGGATGCGGGTACGGTGCTCGAGCTGGCGCTTCTCGAGGACGGTCTGCAGCACCCGCTCGAGGCGCCGGAAGTCGATCGGCTTCTCGACGTAGTCCGCGGCCCCGAGCTGGATTGCCTCGACGGCGTCCGTCACCGACGAGTAGCCGCTCATGAGCACGAGCTGGATGTCGGGATCGCGCTCCTTCAGATGGCGGAGCAGCTCGAGCCCGCTCATGTCCGGCATGCGGACGTCGGAGAGGATCACGTCGATCGGCTCCTGGTCCAGCATCTCCAGCGCGGCCGGCGCGCCGTCGGTCACTTTCACGTGGAAGCGCCTCTCGGTGAGGAAGATCTCGAGGATCTTCCGGATGTCCGGATCGTCTTCGACGACCAGGATCTTCGGTCGATCGGGGTGCTCGCCCCCGTTGTCCGCCGGGGAAACGAGTTGCGCGTTGTCCATGGTCTTGTCGTCCACCGTGTGTCACGACCGGGCGGGAGGCCGGGTCTCCATGTGTCAGCCGTGACGCAAGGGGCGTGCCATGTGTCGGCGAAGGCGCAGTCGTGCGGGGGGAGGCGAGGTCACGAGGAATTTTCTTCGCCCGGCGCCGCGCGCCCGAGATCCGGCGGCCCGCCCCGGTGTCACGGGGCTGCCGGGCCGACCAGATCTTGCCGAGGTCGCGCGGGCCGCCGAATCAATTCTCGGCCATCATCCCCGAGCCGCGCAGGACGTCGTCCGTGAGGCCCCGCTTGCGCGCCAGATCCTGGATGGCTTTCCAGGCAAGCTTGCTGGGCTCCGCGTGCGCGTTCTCCCAGCGGTTGACCGTCGACACGGTGACCGCGATCTCGTGCGCGAACTCCTCCTGCGTCATGCCAAGCTTTTGACGCAGGCCGCGAATCAAGTTTCCCGGGTTCTCTTCCATCACATCCTCCGCTCGCTGGCCTCCCGATGAGGCGTGGCGTGGAGAGACCGGGAGCAAGTGACGTGCCACCGGCACACGCAGAAAACGGCGGAGGGTCCGTGCCGGAGGCTATGCCAGGCGCGGCGAAAATGTGTGTCGCCGGTGTAGATTCGTCACCGACTTCCGCGCCCGTCGAGGTCGTGGTACTCGAGCCGCATGGCGTGGTGCCGCGGCCGGCTCGCATCGGTGGCGGTCGGCGTCGTGCTCGGCGGCTTCGCCGGCGCAGCCCCCGTCCCCCTCTCCCCGGAGGAAACCGTTCGGCACTATCTGCAGGACATGAAGGACGGCAACTTCGACGACGCGTACGACCTCGTCTCGAAGGCCATGAGGCGCGGGAAGGACAAGGAGGTGTGGGCGAAGGAGCAGAAGGCCGGCATGGCGTTCGCCGAGGTCAAGGTCTTCGAGTTCCACGTCCAGCCCGCGAAGGTCGAGGGCGACACGGCGCGGGTGCCCAACATCCTCTCGTCCCAGGACCGCTTCGTGAACCAGCTCGGCCTAACCGAGTACGAGCTCTACACGCTGGTCAAGGAGGACGGACGCTGGAGGGTCGACCAGCAGACCATCGTCGAGCCCCCGGACGTGTCGAAGTGGTTCCCAGAGGCCCCGAAAGACCCGCCCAAGTAGGGCCCAAAGACCCTTATTGACACTCTAACACGGGGTTTGTTACGTCCCCGAGCCTCTGGAGCCGTGGGGCTCCGGGAAGGGAGGGCACATGCGCCGCGCGTGCATCCCGATCGCGACCGCGCTGCTCGCGATCGGGGTCGGCTGTCACCGGGAAGTCGAGATGGTCCCGCTCATCGAGAAGACCATCTACATCACCGACCGCTTCTACGACGTGCAGGCGCTCTCCACCGACCGCGCCGTCGTCGTCGGCTACGGCGGGAAGATCATCGAGACCACCGACGGCGGCCGGAGCTGGGAGCAGCATCCGAGCGGAGTCGAGAACGCCCTCTATGCCGTCCGCTTCGTCGACGACCAGCATGCTTGGATATCGGGCCAGGACGGAGTGATCTTGCATACCGAGGACGGCGGCAAGACGTGGCAGAAGCAAGAGTCGAACGCGATCTTCCAGGACACCGACGGGTCCAAGACGCAGCTCTATCTCTTCGGGCTGCATGCCCTCGACCAGGATCACGCCTGGGCGGTGGGGGATCGCTCGATCCTCACTTCGACGGTCGATGGCGGCAAGACCTGGCGGGCGCGGAAGGTGGCGATGGAAGCGGACCTCTCGGGCGGCGAGAGCCTCGCGGCCGCCGACCCCATCTTGTACGACATCAAGTTCACCGACCCGGAGCACGGCTGGATCGTCGGCGAGTTCGGGAAGATCATGCACACGGCCGACGGCGGCGAGACCTGGCACGAGCAGGAGAAGACGCTCATGGAGGGCACCGGCATCTTCGACCCGCTCGACCTGCCGACGCTGTTCGGCATCTACGCGAAGAACCAGCAGGAGGCGCTGGCCGCGGGCCTCGAGGGGCACATCGCCCGCACCGCCGACGGCGGGCAGCGGTGGAGCTTCGATCAGATCGAGGTCGACTACCCCCTCGTCGACCCGCTCCTGCGTGTGACCGAGCTACCGGACGGCTCGGGCTGGGCCACGGGACTGGCCGGGGAGGTCGTCCGGCGCGAGCCGGGGGAGACGGCGTGGCGACGCGCCAAGCTCGGGCAGGACGTGCTCACGTGGCTACACGGCATCAGCTTCTCCGACCAGCAGCACGGCTGGCTGGTCGGCGGCTACGGGCTGATCTATCGCACCACCGACGGCGGCAAGAGCTGGCTGCCGTCGCAAGGGTGAGAACAGGGGTCGATCATGAGCAGCGGAACCGCGAGCGAGCAGGACAAGCGTGCGCTCTATTGGCTCGGGGAGCGGCTCATCGACTACCGCCACCCGGTGATGGCCGTCGTCCTGGTCATCACGGGCATCTTCGCCTACTGGTCCTTCCAGCTGAAGCTCGAGACGAGCTTCGGCGACCTCCTCCCGCAGAGCCATCCCTTCGTGCAGGTCCACAACAAGTACGCGGGCACCTTCGGCGGCGCGAACAACATCCAGCTGATGGTCGAATCCAAGGAGGGCGACATCTTCAACGTGCCGACCCTCACGCGCATCTACAAGATCACCGAGGAGATGGACCGCGTCTACGGCGTCAACCACAACCAGATCGACTCGATCGGCCATCGCACCACCCGCTATCTCCGCGCCCAGTCGGGCGGCTTCCTGAAGGCCGAGCCGGTCATGCTCGCCGTGCCGAAGACGGCCGAGGATGCGTCGTCGATCCGGCGGATCGTGCACAACACCGAGAGCATCTACGGCATCCTCGTGTCGCTCGACGACCGCGCGGCCCTCGTGCGCGCCAACTTCATCGAGGCGCGTCTCGACCACCGCCGCACCTTCACCGAGATCAACGAGCGCGTCATCGCCCCGTTCGAGAACGGCTGGATCGGCGCGCTGATCAAGGGGCCGGATCCCCTGCACCCGGAGGTGCCGGCGCCGGCGATCGTCGATACCCTCTACCGTGGCACGGCGGCGACCGACGCCGGTCTCAGGCAGGGCGACACGATCGTCTCCGTCGAGGGCCGGCCCGTAAGCGATCGGGTGGCGCTCGCCGCACAGATCGTCAAGCACCCGCCGGGAGCGGCGGTGACGCTCGGCGTCAAGCGGGCCGGAGGCGGCGAGCAGGTCGAGAACGTCAAGCTCACGATTCCCGAGCGGGACGTGCAGGTCTACGTCGCGGGTGAGCCGCGCCTCTACGGCTGGGTCTACAGCTACGCCACCGACGTCTTCTGGATCTTCACGGTCACGTGGTGCGCCGAGTGGATCCTGCGCTGGCTCTACTTCCACGACTGGCGTGGCGCGCTCCGGCCCTCGATAACCGGCGTGATCGCGGCCTTCTGGGGGCTCGGCTTCGTGCACCTGATCGGCTTCGCGCTCGACCCGCTCATCCTCGTGATGCCCTTCCTC
>VBKF01000131.1 GCA_005888095.1 Deltaproteobacteria bacterium
CCGCCCGACGACTTCGAGCCGGCGAGCGTCGTCTGCCGGCCGGCGGCGGGGCCGTGCGACGTCGCCGAGCACTGCACCGGCAGCGGGCCCGTGTGCCCGCCCGACGGGTTCACGAGCGCGGGCGGCGCCTTCGTCTGCCGCCCGGCGGCGGGCGCCTGCGACGCGGCCGAGACCTGCGACGGGACGGGCGCCGCCTGTCCGCCGGACGCCTTCCAGCCCGCCTCGACCGTGTGCCGCGCCTCGCAGGGCGCGTGCGACCCGGCCGAGAGCTGCCCGGGCACCGGCCCGAGCTGTCCGGCCGACGCCAAGAGCTCCGCCGTGTGCCGCCCGGCCGCGGGCGCCTGTGACCTCGCGGAGAGCTGCGACGGGGCGAGCAACGACTGCCCGCCCGACCAGAAGAGCACGGCGGTCTGCCGGCCCGCCACGGGGTCGTGCGACGTCGCCGAGAGCTGCGACGGCGTCTCGAACACCTGTCCGGCCGACGCGCACCAGCCCGACGGGACGGCGTGCAGCGACGGCAACAGCTGCACCACGGGCGACGCCTGCCAGAACGGCAGCTGCGTCGCCACGCCGGATGCCGACGGCTGCGCCGACGACTTCCTCTGCTACAAGGTGAAGAGCGCGACCGCCTTCACGCCGATCCCCAACATCCTGCTCGCCGACGAGTTCGAGCCGGCGGCGCACTTCGACGTGAAGAAGCCGAAGCACCTCTGCACGCCGGCCAACAAGAACAACGAGGGCGTGCTCGACGCGGTGACCCACCTGAAGAGCTACCAGATCAAGGCGGTCACGGGCTCGCCCCGGTTCCTGAAGCGGCCGGGCAACAAGATGGCGAACCAGCTGGCGCCCCACCCGGTCCTGTTCCTCGATGCGATCAAGCCCGACCTCCTGCTGGTGCCGACGGCGAAGAGCCTGTCGAGCCCACCGGGGCAGCCCGGGCCGAACACCGTGAATCATTACAAATGCTACAAGGCGAGGGTCACGAGCGGGACGCCGCCGTTCCCGAAGGGCGTGCAGGTGACCGTCGCGGACCAGTTCCGGACGACGGCGGGCACGTTCGACGTGAAGAAGCCGAAGCACCTCTGCACGCCGGTCAGCAAGAACGGCGAGCCGATCCCGAACCCGGACGCGTATCTGGTCTGCTACCTCGCCAAGCCGGCGAAGGGCGTGGCGAAGCACGTGCCGGTGACGCCGGTCTACGTGAACAACCAGTTCGGCCCCGAGACCCTGAAGACGGTCAAGGAGGACGAGCTCTGCATCCCATCGATCAAGATGCCATGAAGTCCGCCGGCCCCCACGGCCGCGATCAGATGGTCGCGACCGCGGCCTGCTCCACCCAGCCACGACGTCCGTCGGCCCGCTCCACCTGCGCCCACCCCTCGCGAGTGCCGAGGAGGCGCACCACCGTCCCGGGCTTCGCCTGGAAGTGCGCCGTGCCGCTCGCGGACGGCTCGAAGCGGACGGTCGCCTCGTCGTGTCCCACCACGACGGCCCACGCGGGCAGGTCGACCGTCGCGAGCCGCCAGGCCGCCGACGGCAGCACGACCACGAGCGCCAGGGCAGCGACGGCAGCTGCCGAGCGTGCACCCGGCGCGACCGCCGGCACGAAGAGGGCGACGGTCAGCAGCGCCATGATCGCGGCGTAGAGCGCGCTCGCGGCGCCGAGCAGCTCGTCGCTGGCGGCCCGGCCGGCGAGCGGGAAGACGAGGCGTGGCCAGAGGGTCTCCGTCCCGCTCTCCCCTGCCTGCTCACGCGCGTAGCTGAGATTGGCCTGGACGTCGGGGTCGCGCGGGAGAAGGCGGCGGGCGCGCTCGTAGTCGAGCACCGCACGGCCGACGTCGCCGGCGCGGAACCATGCGTTGCCGAGGTTGAAGTAGAGGTTACCGCTCTCCCAGCCGGCGGCGAGCACGCGCTCGTACTCCGCCGCCGCCTCGGCCCAGCGCTCCTCGCCGTAGAGCGCGTTGGCGCGGAAGAAGATGGTGTTCGGAGTCTCCGCGGGCGGGGCGGCGCGGACGACGCTCGCGAGCGCGATCACGAGGAGCGACGCGGCGGCGAGCGACCGCCCGAGCCGCCGCTCGCGCTCGAGCGCCCGCACGATGGCGTCCGCACGCTCGAGCGTCCGCCGCATGTCGGCGCCGTCGGCGCCCGGGGGCGCGAAGCGCGCCTGCTCGCAGGCCGCGAAGAACGCCTCGAGCTCCCCCGCGACCTCGAGGGCGAGGCCCGCGCGCCGGAGTCGCTCCGCGGCGGCCGCGGCCGTGACGGCGCCGGGCGGCAGGTCGAGCTTGGCGGCGAGGTAGTCGCGCACGGCGGCGGCCACCGTGTCGTGGAAGGCGGCGCGATCGCCGGCGCGGAGCGCGGCGCCCGCGCGGGCGATCGCGGCGCGCGCCTCGCGGCCCGCACGCGTGAAGCGAGCGTAGCGGACGTCGCCCGTGAGTCGCCGCCGGCGTCGCTCGACGGCGAGTGCGCCGAGCCAGACGGCGAGCGGCACGAGCTGGAGGAGCCAGAAGACGGGGCTCCGCCACCGGCGCGCGCCGATCGGCCGCAGCTCGCCCGGCGCGTCCTTGATGAAGACGATGTCGCGCCCGAGCCGCTCGGGCTTCGGGGCGGGTGCGCCGACGGCTCCCGTGATCTGCGGCGCCGCATGCGCCGCGGCCGACTCGTGCACGGTGAGCACGATCGGCGGCCGGTCGACGGTCTGGTAGCTCCGCGCCTCCGGATCGAAGTAGCTGAAGCGCAGGTCGGGGAGCGCGACCGTGCCCGCCGCGAGTGGGATCACGACCTGCTCGAAGACCTTCTCACCGGCATGCGCTGCCGGCTGGTTCGCCACTTGCGCCACTTGCACGGGATAGACCCGCAGCCGATCGTTCGCCGCGATCGCGGGCGGCCTCACCGCGTCGAGCGCGCCGTCTCCCCGGATCGTCGACGTGACCGTGACCGGGTCGCCCACCGCCACCTCGAGGGGCGACGCCTTCAGGTCGAACTGGAAGTGCCCGACGGCGCCGGAGAAGTCCGCGGGCTTCCCGGCGTCCGGCAACGGCAGCACGGCGAGCGCGAGCGGCTCCGAGTGGAGCTCCATCGGTCGGCGCTGGTCACCGAGCACGCTGCCGAAGAAAGGATCGGTCACGCGCCCCCGCACGACGAGGTTCAGCGCCATGGTCGCCGGACCGATCGTGAGCGTGCCGCTGCGGAGCGGCACCAGGGTGGTGTGGAACTCGACCACCTGGGTGGCGCCCTCGCGGCGCTGCTCGGGCTCGGGCAGCTTGTCGAGCGCGAAGCCTTCGCCAGGGATGACGGGGTACTGGAGGTCGGCGACACGTACCTGGCCGATCGTGAGCCTCAGCGTGATCGGCACTCGCTCGCCGACGTAGGCCTCCGCGCCCGCTGCGGAGAGGACGAGCCGGAGCTGCTCGCCGGCAGGCGCCGCTGCCGGGCCCCGGCCGGTGGGCGCGCCAGCCGCCACGGCCTCGAGCGTGACCGTGCCGGCGGCGTACGTCTTGCCGCCGTATTCCACGGTGATCGGGCCGATCGTGAAGCGGCCGGGCTGGGTCGCGACGACCGAGTAGCGGTGCGTGATCGACGCGCTCACCTGGCCGTTCACGATCGACACCTGCGTGGACGGGCCGACGTACCGGACGGTCACGCCGCCGGTGCTCGCGGTCTGGAGAGCGATCTTGGGCACGGGCGCGTTCTGCGCGCCGTCGATCTCGACCGAGAGATCGCTCGCCTCCCCGACGCGCACCTGCGGCGGGTCGAGCGTGGCGCGCACGGAGACATCCGCGGCGGCGAGTGCAGGGAGGAGCAGTGCGACCGCGAGCAGCCGGCCGATCACCAGTCCTCCGCGGGCTCGGCGACGCCCGCGCCCTGGAGCCGCTTCACGACCTCGTCGGGACGCACCTCCTGGTCGCGCTGCGCGTCGAGCAGGGCCGCCGCCTCCTGCTTCGACATCTGGCCGTCCTGCTTCTCGCCGGCCTGAGCGCCCGTCGCCTGTTGTTGTTGTTGTTGCTGCTGCTGGTCCTGTTGCTGCCCGTCCGGCCGCTCCTTCTGCCGCTCGCCCTGCTGGTCCTGCTTGGCCTGCTCCTGATTCTGCCGGTCCTGCTGCTGCTGGTCCTGCTCCTGCTGCTTCTGCTGCTCCTCGAGCTTCTTCTTCAGGTCGGCCATCTTCTTCTCCACGAACTCGTGGTTGAACTTCGCGTCGGCGTCGTCCGGCGCGGCGCCCATCGCCCGCCGGTACGCCGCGAGCGCCTCGGCGTAGAGGCCGAGCGCGGCCTTTGGATCGGACCCCTCGGCGGCCTGGCCGAGGCGGTACTTCGCGTTGCCGATGTTGTACGCGACGCGCGCCGTGCGCCCCGGGTCGGTGTCGCTCCCGGGAACCTGCTGGAGGGCGTTCACGGCGTCGGTGAACTTGCCCTGCCGGTAGAGGGTGTCGCCCAGGTTGAAGTGGAGGAGCGGAGAGTCCGGCTGGTCGACGAGCGCCTCGTTGTACTTGCCGGCGGCGTCGTCGAAATTGCCGGCGGCATAGAGGCGGCTCGCCTCGCGCGCGGTGGCGTGCGGGTCGAGCCAGCCGACGGACACGGCGGCCAGCGCGACGGCGGCGAGCGCCCGCCCGCTCATGCCGCCTCCGGCGCGCGACGGCGCCAGCCGAGCCGCCGCCGGGTCGCGACGCGCGTCTCGCCGACCAGCGGCTCGACCAGCAGCAGCACGAAGCCGACGGCCAGCGGGATCTGGAAGCGGTGCTCGAAGCGTCGCTCGAGGGTCGAGGCGAGCTCGCGCTTCTCCATCGGACCGATGTAGTCGCGGTAGAGCTCGCCGAGTCCGAACGAGGCGCCCTCGGCGTGCAGGTAGACGCCGCCCGTGTCGCTCGCGATCTGCCGGAGCGTCTCCTCGTCGAGCCGCGACTTCACCACCTGCCCCTTGCGGTCCTTCACGTAGCCGCCCGTCTCGGCCGGCACCAGCTCGCCCTCGGTGGTGCCGATGCCGACGGTATAGACCTTGACGCCGCAGTCCTGGGCGCGCTTGGTCGCCTCCTTGACGTCGCCCTCGTGGCTCTCGCCGTCGGTGATGAGGACGAGCGCCTGGTGGTTGCCCTGGCGGCCCTCGAACGCCTCGAGGCTCGCGTCGATCGCGGCGCCCAGGTTCGTGCCGCCGCGCGGGATGATGCCGACGTCGATCGAATCGACGCTCTCGCGGAAGGCACCCTGGTCGAGCGTGAGGGGGCACTGGACGAAGGCGCTGCCGGCGAAGGCGACGAGGCCGGCGCGGTCGCCCCGGAGCTGCGCCAGCAGGTCCTCGACGGCGAGCTTCGCGCGGCCGAGCCGGTTCGGCTTCACGTCGGTCGCCAGCATGCTGCGCGAGGTGTCGAGCGCGACGACGAGATCGATGCCCTCGCGGTGCACCTCCTGCCAGCGAAAGCCCCACATGGGTCCCCCGAGCGCGAGGGCGAGACAGAGGATCGCGCCGCAGACGAGCACGGCGCGCGCCGTCCGCCGCCGCCGGTCGACGTCGGGCGCGACGGCCGGCAGCAGGGCCGCGGCGACGAACGCGGCGAGGGCACGCTCGCGCCGCCGCCGCGCCCAGAGGAAGAAGGCGGCGAGCGCCGGCACGAGCAGGAGGGCGACGAGGCTCGTCGGGTCGCGCCAGAGGATCATGGGAGCTTGCGCAGCGCCGTCTCGCCGAGCGCGACCTCGACGAGCACGAGGGCGAGCGCGGGCCACACGAGCCACGGGTAGAGCTCGTGGTAGTCCAGGAACTCGGGCGCCTCGAAGGGCGTCTTCTCGGCGCGGTCGATCTCGGCGTAGATGTCGTGCAGGCTCTTCGTGTCGGTGGCACGGAAGTAGCGGCCGTGCGTCGCCTGCGCCACCTTCTCGAGCGTCTTCTCGTCGATGTCGACGGGCACCGGCCGGTAGACCTTGTTGCCGAACATGTCCTGCATCGGGAAGGGCGCCAGGCCGCGCGTGCCGGCGCCGACGGTGTAGACCTTGATGCCGAGGGCCGCGGCCGCCTCGGCGGCGGTCTCGGGCGTGATCCGGCCGGCGTTCTGCTGCCCGTCGGTCAGCAGCACGACGAACTTGCTCTTCGCGGTCGACGCGCGCAGCCGGTTCACAGCGGTGGCGAGACCCGAGCCGATCGCCGTGCCGTCCTCGATCATGCCGACCTTGGCGCGCTCGAGGTTCTGGAGGAGCCAGCCGTGGTCGAGCGTGAGCGGGCACTGCGTGTACGGGCGTGCCCCGAACAGCACGAGGCCGATCCGGTCCTCCGCCCGTGCCGCGACGAACTCCTTGACGACCGCCTTGACGGCGTCGAGCCGGCTCGCACGACCGGAGCCGAGCGTGAAGTCCTCGGACAGCATGCTCCCCGAGACGTCGACCGCCAGCACGACGTCGACGCCCTCGCGGTGGACCTTGGTGGCCGCGGTGCCGGCCTGCGGTCGGGCGAGGGCGACGGCGAGGAGAACGAGTGCCACCAGCCGGAGCACCGCGAGGACGATCCGCCGGCGCGCCGCCCCCGCGGGGGCGACGGCGCGGAGCCCGGCGAGCGTCGGGAAGCGCAGCGCCGCCGTCCGCGCCGAACCCCGGCGCCACGGCCACACGAGGGGCAGGAGCACAGCGAGCGCGAGCAGCCACGGGCTACCCAGCCGCACGCTCGACCTCCGGCGGCGCGGCCGCGGTCTCGTCGACGAACCGGCGCGCAGCGGTCCAGGCGCGTTCACTGTCGGCGATGGTGGGCAGGTGGCGCGCGAACTTGACCAGGTCCGACTCGGTCATGAACTCGCCGAGAAGCCGGCGGTGCGCGGGCATGAGCCGGCCGTCACGCGCCGTGGCGAGCAGGAACTCTTCGGTGGTCATCTCGGGCGCCCGCAGCTTGAAGCGATCCTCGAGGTAGCGGCGCACGATGTCCGAGAGCGCCGAGTAGTACTCCTTGAACGCGCCCTCCTCGACGAGACGGCGGCCGCGCAGCCGCTCGAGCTCGGCGGCGGCGATCTCGTGGGGCGGGCGCGGCGGCGCAGAAGGAGCGGCGCGCTTCGGCCGATTGAGCGTGTGGTGGAGGACGAAGGCCACGAGCATCGCGGCGAGGAGCCCGCCGCCCAGGAGCCAGTACGGCCGCCAGTCGACCGGGATCGGCTCGGGCGCCTTGATGTCGCGGATGTCGGCGGCGTTGGGCTCCTCCTCGAGGAGGCTCTCGACGGTGACGCCGAGCTCGTCGCCGGGCGCGTCCCGCTTCTCCGTGCCGGCGGTACGGTACTGGACGGGCGGGGACTCGAGGAGGTGATGCCCGGGCTCCCAGCAGACGAGCTGGTACCACCGCGAGAGGACGGTCTTGGCGTCGCGCCGGGAGGGGGGATCGATCCCGAAGTCGACGATGTCGCAGTCGCCGATCCTGTCGACGGGCTGCGTGACGAACACCTCGGCGTCCTTCGCGGAGATCACCTCGACCGTGTAGCGGAAGCGCGTGCCGATGGTGACGGTGCTCGGCTCGGCGCGCGCACGGACAGCGACCGGTGACGGCTCGTCGGCGCGAGCCACGGCCGCGAGCAGCAGGAGCGCCGCGAGCGTCCGCACCTCACATCCGGCCGAGCGAAGCGAGCATCGCGCGCGCGAAGCGCGCCGCCCTCAGCGTCTCGGCGATCAGGACCAGCGTGTAGACGGCGGTGAGTGCCGTGAGCAGGACCTTCGTCCCGCGTGAGAAGCGGGGGCTTCTCCACAGGAGCGGCAGCCCCAAGGGACCGAGGACGACGAAGAGCGCGAGCAGCACGGACCAGACGCTGTAGAACCAGCGCGACCGGGCTTCCATCGAGCGCCCAGTATGCCGCGTTTGGGCGGCACGGAAAAACGGCTGTACCGGGCGTCTCCTACCCGGAGCCCGCCCAGCAGGCCCGCACGCCGTCCAAGGCGCGGCGCACGATGAGTCGACCCGGCGCGGTCAGCGCCGCCCGCGTGGCCCCCCGCCACTCCGGCCGAAGCCGAAGTGCATCGAGCCCGGCGCCGGCGCGGTCGCGATGTGCTTGGGCAGGGGACTCGGGGGCGCCTGGTAGAGCATCCGGTCGCGCCGGCCCTTGATGCGGACCCGGATGGCTTCCCGGGCGGTGACGTCCTCGACGGCCTGCATGAGCAGGGCCACCGGGATCTCCATCACGACCTGACGACGACGCTCGCGCAGGATGAGACCGACGTTCGGCCCATCCGCACCTGGCAGCTCGGAGAACTCCGTCTCCAGTCCGCTCGAGATGCGGTTGGTGAGGTCGCGAAGCAGACGCTGGTGAGACGCGGTGACGTCCTTGAAGCGCACGGCGCGGCGCCTAGTAGTTGCGCCGGCCGCCGAAGCCCCCGCGCGGGCGATCGGCGCCGCCCGAGGAGCGCTCCTTCGCCTCGCTCACGTTCAACGCACGGCCCTGGAGCTCCCGGCCGTTCAGCGTGTTGATCGCCTGCTGCGCCTCGGCTGCCGAGCTCATCTCGACGAAACCGAACCCACGCGACTGCCCGGTGGCGCGATCCGTGACCACCGATGCCGATTCGCATTGCCCCACCTCCGAGAACAGCGATTCCAGCTCGGCGCTCGTGGTGGCGAAGGAAAGGTTACCGACGAAGATCTTCTTGCCCATACTACCCTCCTGGCCCTTTGCGGGTCTCTTGTAGTTCGTCGCGGTTTGCTTGGGCGAAGAGACCGATCGTCCGGATGCCGAGGGGGCGGAAGGTCACGCACAAACAAAAGGACGTCACACCGAATAGCAGTCTGGCGCGCGTCGCGCAACCGATCGGCGAAAGTAGCGACGCGGATTCAGCGTCCCATCACCAGCTGCTCGCCGCAATCGACGCAGAAGATCGATTGCTGGCGACGAGAAACGGCGTGCTTGCTCTCGGTGCAGGGCTCGACTGCCAGCCGCGCGTTCACGATGCCGCCGCATTTCGGGCAGTGGCCGACGGGAGCATCGTGACGCCGATGATTCATGTTGTCGCAAGGGTTGGGATGCCTGACGATACTCATTCGATACGCCTTACTGGGGCTTGACGAACGTGCGCGCCTTGGGCGTCAGCGAGAGCCGCGAGTGATCTGCGGTCAGGAAGGTGGCGCGCGAGACTGGGACCAGCACGTGGCAGCAGGGGCACTTGGGACTCATGTTGCTGCCCGTCACGCCCTCGAGGTACGAGAGCGAGGCTTTGCAGTGAGGACACGGACCAAACCACGCTGACGGCATGAGACCTCCTGACGGACGGAGCCCCCATGGCTCCATCGACACGGTTGCTGTTGGGTTCCGGAGCGTGGCGGCTGAGATGAGATGCCCGTCACCGGCTTCCGCTCTTCGCGCGCTTCGGGGCGCGCTTGACGACGTTGGTCGCCGCACGCTGGGCAGAGGGCGGCGACGTCCGGGTGCGGGGCGGTGCGTCCTTCGGACCGCGGACGGGCATCCTCGTGCGAGCGGACGGCGCTGCCGCCCCCAGGCCCGCCGACGAAGGCGGGCGCAGGCGGGGCTTGAGGCTCGCGGCGCCGACCCAGCCCTCCATCCCGCCGTCCGTGGAGCGCACGCGATAGCGGGTTCCCTTCGCGCCCGGCCGCCAGGCGAGGATCTCGACCTCGACACCCACGGCGACGGTGGCCAGGGCGGTGGTGGCATCGCTGTCCGTCAGCGTCACCCGCTTGGAGCCCCCACCCGGGGAGGTCACGAGGACCCGCCACCCGGCTGCGTGGACCGGACCGTCGTTGGGTGGACGGGACGCCCGGGCGTGGGAGAACGGATGCCAACCGGCACCCCGCGGTACGGACATCGATAACCCCCCTTGGTCGCAGCCTGAATCAGGCGCCAACCACGCGGAGGCCATGACCGCGAGGCGGTGGAGCCGCCTCTGATGCAGCCCCCATCGGACCGGGGCCGCTGAGGCAACCTATCAACAGGTTACGCCCGCGCACCGCCGCTGTCAAATCGCGGTGCGTAAATGGTTGCGCGCCACGAGGCGCGCAACCATTTCCCGTCCGCTCAGTAGCTGCGGCGGCCCGAGTATCCGCCGCGTCCTCCCCCGCCGCTCCGCCGCTCCTGGTCGCGCGCCTCGCTGACGTTGATCTGCCGGCCACCAACATCGCGACCGTTCAGCTCCGTGATGGCCCTGCCCGCCTCACTCGCCGAGCTCATCTCGACGAATCCGAAGCCACGCGAACGGCCGGTGTCGCGGTCGGTGACGACCGTGGCCGACTCGCACGTCCCCACCTGCGCGAACAGCGACTCGAGCTCCGCGCTGGTGGTCGAAAATGATAGGTTCCCGACGAAGATCTTCTTGCCCATGGCACTCTCCTGCCCCCTTCCGGGGCGACTGTGGTTTGGTCGCAGTTGCCTGAGCGAGAAGCCGAGATCGTCGCGGGAACGACGGGCGCGCATCACGCGCAAACAAGAGGACGTGACTGCTTATGCGCCCTTTACCATCGCCGCGCAACGCCCGAACGCGCTCCGCGGCGGCCGGATCACGCGACGCGATCCGCGGTGGACTGGACAGGCAGCTCGGGGGGCCGATGGTCGCGCCGGACGGTCACCTGAACGCCGCGCTTGCCGAGGCGGGCGAACTGCTGCCGTACCTGGGCGAGGCCCTCCACGGTGCTCGCCGCGACTGTCAGCTCGAGCCGCGCCCCATCGCCCGCCCGCAGCGCATCCTCGGCGACCGTCTCGGCGGTGTACGGGGTGAGCCAACCGGTCCGCTCGAGGGTGCCGGCCGACCCTCCCGCGGGCGGCGTGATGCGCACCCACATGCGGAGAGGCCGTTCCGCTCCGCCCGCCTCCTCTTCGCAGCGCGTGCGGATGAGGAGACCGGTGGCCTGAACGAGATCACCGTAGGTCCGCACTTGATCGAGGGTGCGCTCCGGCACGACGATCGCGAACTCCGCCTCGAGCGCCATCGCCAGCTCGACGAGATCGAGAGAGTCGGCGGCCAGCTCGTCACGCAGCGAGACCTCGGCGACCAGCTCCTCGGTGCCGACGCCAAGATGGTCAGCGACCAGGCGTCGAACGTCCGCTTCCACGAATTCCTCCATGCCCCACCTTCCCGAGACCGGCGGGACGCGCCGCGGTGAATGCCGTCCTGATCCCATCTCCGTCACCTCGAACGCTGGTCGAACCGAGGCACGGGCGGGGACCGGCGAACCCGACCCTGGGCGAAACGCATGGCACCTCCGTGGTGCGGCCTGAAATTGAACGCCCACCGCGCGGAGGCCTTTGAGCGCGAGGCGGTCTCGAAGTGAGAGGCCAGGGGCGGACAGTTGTCGAGGTCACCCGAGCGGGAGGCTGCAACCCTAGTCGCAATCGGGTCGTCTGTCAAGCTTTCGAACGTGAAGGTCATTTCGCCAGTTGATCTGTCGAGGACGCTGGCGCCTTGCGCCACCATCACGGGTCCGATACGCTCGTGTTCGAGCCCGTTCAGAGCCCCGCAGCGCGACCTGTGCAGGGGCCCCGTCCCTACCCACGTGTGCTCGGCGCGGACTCCCGAAGGAGAATCGTGCCATGGCCACGGACGACGCCGATGACCTCGTGACGTTCCGCGACGTCAGGGTCATCAGATCAACGGCTCCAGCGCTGCTCTGCCGCATCGGGAACCGGAGCGTCTGGCTCCCGCGCTGGCACGTCAGCGGCAAGCTCTGGTGCGCCGGCGATCGCGGTAAGCTGCTCATCCGGCGCTGGCTCGCTCGTGAGCGACTCCTGATCGACCTGCACGGAGCGCCGATCGCATGCCCGGTTGTGGCGATTTCGCGGCCGCGCCTGCCGGTTCGGCTGCGCCTAGTGCGGAGCGATCGCCACGTGCATCATATCAAGTAAGCAGGGTCCACGCGAAGACGTCGATCACGCCGGGAGCTTGGCGAAGGCGGCGGGCGCCTGCGAGACGAAGCGCATCCGGGCGCCCGTCCCTGGATGGTCGAAGCCCAGCACGTGCGCGTGGAGCGCGAGCCGGCCGAACGGATCCGTCCGGCTGCCGTAGGCGGCGTCGCCGGCGATCGGATGCCCGAGCCCGGCCAGGTGGACGCGCACCTGGTTCCGCCGCCCGGTCTCGAGCCGCACCTCGAGCAGGGTGGAGCGCGTGGCGGCGCGCACCACGCGCCAGTGCGTGACCGCCGGGCGGCCGCGCCGCGGGTCGCGCGTCTGACGCACGCGGCCGGGCGCATCGTCGAGCAGCCGGCTGGCGACGGTGCCCGCGGGCCGTGCGAGCCGGCCCTCCACCACTGCCAGGTACGTCCGCTCGACGGTGTGCGCGGCGAATTGAGCCTGGAGCATTCGCTTCGCGACGGGGGACCTGGCGAAGACGAGCAGCCCCGAGGCGCGCCGATCGAGCCGGTGCACGACGAAGACCCGGGCCGGCGGCTTCCGTGTCCGCGCGCGGGCCGTCAGGTACGCGTACACGGTCCGCTGCCGCTCGCGCTCCGTGGCGATGGTGAGGAGACCGGCCGGCTTGTCGACCACGATCAGGTCGTCGTCCTCGTGCACGAGATCGAGACCGGGCGGCAGCGCCCTGCGAGGGCCCCGGACGGCGAGCTCCACGACGTCGCCGGCGGCGAGCGCCGTGTCCGCGTTCCTGGCCGTCGCCCCATTGACGCGCACCCGGCCCCCGGCGAGCATCTGCTTCCGCGTCCGGCCCGATGCCTCGGCGAGCAGACGGCCGAGACAGGCACCGAGCGAGCCGGGCGCGCGCACCGTGTACCGCACCGTCTAACCGTCCGGCAGTCCGGAGTCCACGCCGTGCTCCCCCTGCAGCAGCGCGATCCAGCTCCGTCCATAGGTACGCCGTTCGCGCTCCAGGAGGCCCGCCGAGACCTCGGGAAGGTCGGCGCCCCGCTCGCCCCGGATGACCAGGCGGCCGGCGGGCGCGAGGGCCCGCGCGCCGAGGCGAAGGAGCTCGGCGATCCGCACGGCGCCGTTGCGGTACCACGGAAACGGAGGATCGGCGAAGACGAGATCGACGCCGTGGAGCCGTGGCAGAACCTCCTGCAACGGCATCGCATGCACGACGAGACCCCGCGGGTTGCCGAGCTTCGCCGCGTTGGCCCGCAGGATCGGCACCGCATGCCGGCCGGGCTCGATCGCGTCCACCCGGCTGGCACCCCGGCTGAGCGCCTCGAACGTGAACGCGCCGGAGCCCGCGCAGCAATCGACGACGTGGAGCCCGTCCAGGCGCTGCCCGAGCCAGTCGAAGAGCGACTGCTTGACGCGATCGGGCAGCGGCCGCGTCTCCAGGCCCGGCGGGGCAACGAGTCGCCGCCCCTTGAACGTCCCGCCGATGATCCTGAGACCGCTCATGGATGTAACCAAGGGCAAGCATGACCGGCGGGTCAACCCCACCGCTGCCGCGTGAGATCGAGGCCGATCCGGGCCACGAGGTGATCCGAGCGCGGCTCCGGGCTGGCGGCCGGCGGCTCTGGCCCGGAGGCCAGGCAGTGGTGCCCGTCCTGCCGCTCCGTCCCGCCCTGGCGGGCGCGCTCGGCGCCGCCTACCGCGACGGGCGCCTCGTTCTCGGCCTCGAACGCGTGGAGGCGGTGCTCGCGGCCGAGGCGCGTGGGCTCGCGCTGGTGGCAAGGCGGACGCGCCACGCGCCGGGTGCACGGGTGTCGCGGTTGCTGCTCCTCTCCGACGACGGCGCCGAGCGGCTCTACCGGAACGTCGAGCGGCTCGCCGCCGCGCATGCGCCCCGCGTCCTGGTCGCCATGATCACCGCCGACGCGGCGACGCTCGGCCGCGCCACGATTGCGCGCGAGGCGGCGGTGAAGGTCGTCCTCGTGCAGCACAAGCAGGCGGTCGCGGCGCTGCTGCGTGCGCTCACGGCCTGAACGTAACGTTGCGCTTCCGCGGCCGCTGCCTTACACCTGGCCACTCATGCCGTTCACCGGCCTCGGCCTCGACCCTGCCCTCCTGCGGGCCACGCGCGAGCTCGGCTTCACCCGCCCGACACCCGTCCAGAAGGACGCCATCCCGCCCGCCCTCGCCGGCCGCGACATCCTCGCCTGCGCGATGACGGGGAGCGGGAAGACCGCGGCGTTCCTCCTTCCCATGATGCAGCGGTTCCTGGCGAAGCGTCGCGGTGTGACGCGCGCCCTCGTCCTCACGCCCACCCGCGAGCTCGCCGCGCAGGTCGACGCGCATTTCACCGAGCTCGCCGTCCACACGCCGCTCACGGGCGCGGCGGTCTTCGGCGGCGTCGGCATGGGCCCGCAGGAGCACGCGTTCCGCAGCGGCGTGGACGTGATCGTCGCCACGCCGGGCCGGCTCCTGGACCACTTCCGTCACCCGTACGCGAAGCTCGAGCACCTGGACGTGCTCGTCCTCGACGAGGCCGACCGGATGCTCGACATGGGCTTCCTCCCCGACATCCGCCGCGTTCTGAGGCACCTGCCGGCGCGGCGGCAGACGCTCTTCTTCTCGGCGACGATGCCGCCCCCGATCGTCGGGCTGGCGCGCGAGATGCTGAGGGATCCGGTCACCGTGAACCTGGAGCGCAAGGTGGCGCCGGCGGTCGGCATCACGCATGCGGTCTACCCCGTCGCGCAGGAGCTGAAGAGCCGGCTGCTGCTGGCACTCCTCCAGCGCGACGACGTGCCGCAGGCCCTCGTCTTCACGCGCACGAAGCACCGCGCCAACCGGCTCGCCCAGTTCCTCGACCGGCACCGCGTCCCCTGCGAACGTATCCACGGGAACCGCTCCCAGCCGCAGCGCACGCAGGCGCTGGCCGGCTTCAAGGCCGGCCGCTTCCGCGTCCTCGTGGCCACCGACATCGCGGCACGCGGCATCGACGTCGAGGCGCTGAGCCACGTGATCAACTTCGACGTCCCGCACGTGCCGGACGACTACATCCACCGTGTCGGGCGAACCGCGCGGGCGGAGATGACCGGCGACGCGTTCACCTTCGTCGCACCCGAGGAGGAAGGCGAGCTGCGGGCGATCGAGCGGGCCATCGGCAAGCAGCTGCCGCGCGTCACGCTGCCGGGCTTCGATTACACGAAGCGGCCGGCCGAGCGATTGGAGGTGCCGGTGGGCGAGCGGATCGCCGCCATCCGGGCGCGAAAGGGGGACGAGCGGGCACGCGCGAGGATCAATGCCGAGCGGCGGGCGCAGCAGACCGCCGCGGCACCGCCTCGCGCCGACGGGACACAGCAGCCGGCGCGCCCGGGCATGCCTCGCCGACGCCGCCGCCGGCGGTTCGGCCCCGGGCGCTGAGCATCGGATCGCGATGATCGCCCGTCCCGCACGCGTAAAGCCCCGGCTGCGCGGTCTTCCGCTCCAGTATGCCTTCTTCGCCTCACTCCCCGCCCTCCCGGTCCTCCTCCTCGCGTCCCGGACCGGCCGCGCCGCCTTTGCCGGGACGGTGTACGGTCTCAGCCTCGTGGCCCTGTTCGGCGTGAGCACGCTCTTTCACCGCGTCACGTGGTCGGCGGGCACGCGCCGCTGGATGGGACGGCTCGACCACGCGATGATCAACGTGCTCATCGCCGGCACGTTCACGCCCTTCGGGCTGCTCGTGCTCTCCGGCACGCTCGCCACCGTGTCCCTGGCGCTCGTCTGGGGCGGTGCGCTCGCAGGCATCCTGCTGCATGTCCTCTGGATCGATGCTCCGAAGAGGCTCAGCGCCGTCGTCTACGTCGTCCTCGGCTGGAGCGGCACCGCGGCTCTGCCGCAGCTGGTGTCGCACGTCGGCTGGGCACCGACCGCGCTGCTCGCGCTCGGCGGCGCGCTCTACTCGGCCGGCGCGGCCGTCTACGCGCTCCGCCGTCCGGACCCGGCCCCTGCGGTGTTCGGCTACCACGAGGTGTTCCACTCTCTCGTGGTCGCGGCCGCCGGCACGCACTATGCGGTCGTCGCCCTCTACGTGCTGCCGCGCGCCTGAATGGCGCGCGGAGCCGCCCTCACTGCCGTCGCTCCCGCATCCGGAAGAACCGGAGCAGCGCGTTGGTGTACGGCTGATCGGTGCGGATGACGATCGCATCGACGTCGGCCGACCGCAGCATGCGATCGCGCTCCGCGCGTGACGCGGCCGCCTGACGGGCGAATGCCTCGCGCACCCGCGCGTCGCCGGTGTCGACGACGTACCGCTCGCCAGTCTCGGCCTCCTCGAGCTCGACCAGGCCCACCGCCGGGAGCGCGCTCTCGCGCGGGTCCTCGAGCGCGACGGCGATCACGTCGTGGCGCCGCGCCGCGACGCGGAGCGCGTGCTTGCACGCGGGATCGAGGAAATCCGAGACGAGGAAGACGACGCAGCGCCGCTTGGTGACACGACCGAGGTGCTCGAGTGCGCCCGGGACGTCGGTGCCGCGGCCGGCGGGTTTCAGCGACAGGACCTCGCGGATCACGCGCAGCACGTGACGCGTGCCCTTGCGGGGGCGGAGCGCCAGCTCGATCCGGTCGGTGAAGATGATGAGGCCGACCTTGTCGTTGTTCGTGATGGCGGAGAAGGCGAAGAGCGCGCCGAGCTCGGCGGCGAGCGTCGACTTGAGCTGCGTGACGCTGCCGAAGACGGTCGACGCGCTGGCGTCGACCATGAGCATCACGGTGAGCTCGCGCTCCTCGGCGTAGCGCTTCACGTGCGGCACACCCGTCCGCGCCGTGACGTTCCAGTCGATGGTGCGGACGTCGTCGCCCGGCTGGTAGAGCCGCACCTCGGCGAACTCCATGCCGCGGCCCTTGAAGACGCTCTGGTACTGGCCGGCGAAGAGGTCGGTCACCAGGTGGCTGGTGCGGATCTGGATCTTCCGCACCGCCTTCAGCTGCTCCCGGGTCAGCATGCCGATGCCGCGCCGGCGGCGCGGTCAGGGGACGGGCACGCCGTCGAAGACGCGGCGCACGACCTCGTCGGCGTCGACCTCCTCGGCCTCTGCCTCGTAGGTGACGATGACGCGGTGGCGCAGCACGTCGGGGCCTATCGACTTGACGTCCTGCGGCGTCACGTAGCCGCGGCCCTGGAGGAAGGCGTGCGCCTTGGCGGCGAGCGTCAGATAGAGCGTCGCCCGGGGCGAGGCGCCGTACTGGATGAGCGGGCCGAGGTCGAGCTGGTACGCCGCCGGCTCGCGCGTGGCGAAGACGATGTTGACGATGTACTCCTTCACCTTGTCGTCGATGTAGATCTGGTCGACGAGGGCGCGCCCCGCGAGGATCTCGGCGGGCGTCACGACCGCGCGCACCGCCTGGTGGTTGGCGGTGGTCGCCATGCGGTCCAGGATCTGGCGCTCCTCCTCGCGCGACGGGTAGCCGATCCGGAGCTTCAGCATGAAGCGGTCGACCTGCGCCTCGGGCAGCGGGTAGGTGCCCTCCTGCTCGATCGGGTTCTGCGTCGCGAGGACCAGGAACGGCTCGGGCAGCGCGTGGGTGGCGTCGCCGATCGTGACCTGGTGCTCCTGCATCGCCTCGAGCAGCGCGCTCTGCACCTTGGCGGGCGCACGGTTGATCTCGTCGGCGAGGACGAGCTGCGCGAAGACGGGCCCCTTCCGCGTGGTGAAACCCCCGTCGCGCGGGTTGTAGATCATGGTGCCGATGAGATCGGCGGGCAGCAGGTCGGGCGTGAACTGGATGCGCCGGAAGGTGGCCGAGATGGCCTGCGCGAGCGTCTTCACGGAGAGCGTCTTCGCCAGCCCGGGGACCCCTTCGAGCAGCACGTGCCCGTTGGCCAGGAGGCCGACCAGCAAGCGGTCGACCAGGTAGCGTTGCCCGACGACGACGGTGCCGATCTCCTCGCGGAGCCTGTAGGCGAAGGCCGAGGCGTCCTTCACCTGATCGTTGATCGAGGCGATGCCGGTGTCCATGGAATAGATATGGATAGCTGCGGCGGCCGAGGAGCGCAAACTTTGCGAGCTCCAGGTAACATGCGACGCGCCTCTGCGCGCCCGCGATGCCGTCGACCACCACGACCACGACGACGCCGGTGGTTTGCAGGTGCTTCGGGTCCGGATGTTGCCTCTCGCCAGCGTGGACTGCTGCAGCGCGACGTGCGACGGCTCCGGCCACTGCGGCTGAGATGAGCATGGGCGATCCGGGAGCTCGGGGCACCGGCTAAGCGCCCGGAGCGTCGATTTTTTGCCGGGGGGGACGCGCAGCTAGCGCTCGTGAGCTCGACCTGGCGGCCCTGGATGCCCGCTCCCGCGAGAGAATCGCGCGTTACCCAGCTTAATGCCGCGGGTCGCGCATGGAACGTGACTTGCTAAACCGGACCCGATTCCGGTCCGCGACGCGACCAGGGCCGCTGTCCCGTTTCGCGCCGAGGCGGGGGGGAAGGCACGATGGGATCAACGGACGACGGCACCACGCATTCAGCGCGCCGGTACTCGGGCGCCGCCGGTGCGCTCTGCCTGCTCTCGCTCGTGGTCCTCGGCCTGCCCGCAACCGCAACCGGGTCGACGACCACCATCCCGGGCGCGCCCATGACCCTCATCCTCCTCGACACGCAGGGGGGCCGCCACCAGATCAAGTGGAACGGCACCCGCGAGGTGTACCCGAACAACGACCTCAACGGCGACTCCGGCAACACGCTCTTCTTCAACGGTACGAGCTACGGATTCAGCGGGAGTGCGACAACCGGCACCGTCGGTGCCAACGTCTTCGGCATATCGAGCCAGAGCGCGCTCCTCGGCTCGGGGACCGCGGCCGACCCGTGGCGCGTCGTCACCACGCTCACCACCGATGGCACGGTCACCGTCACGCAGACCGCGTACTACGTGAACGGCGACAACTACGCCACCTTCAAGTGGACCTTCGCGAGCACTGCGAACTACAACGGCGTCAAGTTCTTCCACGGCGCCGATGCGTTCCCGCAGGCGCAGGACAACGGCTACGGCGCTTACAACGCCGCCTGCAACGGCCTCAGCGCGTCCGCGCCGCAGGTCGGCCCGAACTTCTTCGAGGAGTTCATTCCGGTCACGGCCCCGAGCGCGTACCGCGAGACCGTCTACAACACGGGATGGAGCGCGATTCGCTCGGGGACGCTCAACGATACGGTCAACACCGCGTGGCACGATGCGTGGCTGGGCTTCGAGTGGGACTTCAACCTCGCGGCAGGCGGCTACGAGTCGATCTTCCAGAAGGTGGCGTTCGGAGGCTCGGCCTGCAGCGCGTCGAGCGCACCGCCGCCCTACCTCGTCCCGAGCATCGCCAGCGCCGCCGCGGCATCGCCCAACCCCGCGCTCGGGACGACCACCGACCTGAGCGTCCTCGGTGCCGACGACGGCGGCGAGGCCAACCTCACCTACACCTGGGCGGTCACCGCCGGGCCGAGCGGCGCCACGTTCAGCGCCAACGGGACCAACGCCGCCAAGGACAGCACCGCCACCTTCACCCAGGCCGGCACCTATACCTTTCAGGTCACGGTCACGGACCAGGACGGCTTCAGCACCACGAGCCAGGTGACGGTCGACGTCCAGCAGTCGCCCACGAGCGTGACGGTCAGCCCCGCGTCGGCGACGGTCGATCCGAACGCGACGCAGGCCTTCACGGCCACGCTCTACGACCAGTTCGGCGACGTCGTGGCCCCGCAGCCGACGTTCGCCTGGCTGGTGAGCGGCGGCGGCACCATCGACGCGAGCGGGCTGTTCACCGCCGGCGGTCTGGGCGGCGGCCCCTTCACCGTCACCGCGACCGATCCGGGCTCGGGCGTGCAGGGGACGGCGAGCGTCACGATCCAGAACGACGCGCCCGCGATCGCCATCGCCGCCGCCGCGTCGCCCGACCCCGTCACGACCGGCACGACCACCGACCTCACCGTCCTCGGCGCCGACGACGGCGGCGAGGCCAACCTCACCTATACCTGGGCGGTCACCGCCGGCCCGAACGGCGCCACCTTCAACGCCAACGGGACCAACGCCGCCAAGGCCAGCACGGCGACGTTCACCCAGGCCGGGACCTACACCGTCCAGGTCACGGTCACCGACCAGGACGGCCTCACGGTCACGAGCCAGGTCGTGGTGCCGGTCGAGCAGGAGGCGAGCAGCGTCACCGTGAGCCCCGCGTCGGCGACGGTCGATCCGAACGCGACGCAGGCCTTCACGGCCACGCTCGAGGACCAGTTCGGAGATCCGATGGCCTCGCAGCCGGCGTTCGCCTGGATGGTGAGCGGCGGCGGCACCATCGATGCAGCCGGGCTCTTCACCGCGGGCGGCTCGGGCGGCGGCCCGTTCACCGTCACCGCGACCGACGCGGGCTCGGGCCTCCAGGGAACGGCGAGCGTCACGATTCAGAACGACGCGCCGACGATCGCCGTCGCCGCCGCGGCGTCGCCGAACCCCGTCACCACCGGGACGACGACCAGCCTCAGCGTCCTCGGCGCCGACGACGGCGGCGAGGCCAACCTCGCCTACACCTGGGCCGTCACCGCCGGCCCGGGCGGCGCCACCTTCAGCGCCAACGGGACCAACGCCGCCAAGAGCAGCACGGCGACCTTTACGCAGGCCGGCACCTACACCGTCCGGGTCAGCGTCACCGACCAGGACGGCCTCACGGTGACGAGCCAGGTCGTGGTGCCCGTGCAGCAGCACGCCAGCAGCGTCACCGTGAGCCCCGCGTCGGCGACGGTCGATCCGAATGCGACGCAGGCGTTCGCGGCCACGCTCAAGGACCAGTTCGGCGACCCCATGGGCTCGCAGCCAGCGTTCACCTGGACGGCGAGTGGTGGCGGCACCATCGATGGGAGCGGGCTCTTCACCGCGGGCGGCTCGGGCGGCGGTCCGTTCACCGTCACGGCGACCGATCCGGCCTCGGGCCTCCAGAGCACGGCGAGCATCACCATCCAGAACGACGCGCCGACCGTCGCCGTCGCCGCCGCGGCCTCCCCCAACCCGGTCACGACCGGCACGACCACCGACCTCACCGTCCTCGGCGCCGACGACGGCGGTGAGACGCACCTCACCTATACCTGGGCGGTCACCGCCGGCCCGAGCGGCGCCACCTTCAACGCCAACGGGACCAACGCCGCCAAGACCAGCACGGCGACGTTCACCCAGGCCGGCACCTACACCGTCCAGGTCACGGTCACCGACCAGGACGGCCTCGCGGTCACGAGCCAGGTCGTGGTGCCGGTCGAGCAGCACGCGAGCAGCGTCACCGTCAGCCCGGCGTCGGCAACCGTTCATCCGAACGGAGCGCGGGCCTTCACGGCCACGCTCGAGGACCAGTTCGGCAACGCGATGGCCTCGCAGCCGGCGTTCACCTGGATGGTGAGCGGCGGCGGCGCGATCGATGCGAGCGGGCTCTTCACCGCCGGCAGCACGGGCGGCGGGCCGTTCACCGTCACCGCGACCGACGCGGGCTCGGGCCTCCAGGGCACGGCGAGCGTCACGATCCAGAACGACGCGCCGACGATCGCCAGCGCCGCCGCGGCGTCGCCGAACCCCGTCACCGCCGGGACGACGACCGGCCTCAGCGTCCTCGGCGCCGACGACGGGGGCGAGACGCACCTCACCTACACCTGGGCCGTCACCGCCGGCCCGGGCGGCGCCACGTTCAACGCCAACGGGACCAACGCCGCCAAGACCAGCACGGCGACGTTCATCCAGGCCGGCACCTATACCTTCCAGGTCACGGTCACCGACCAGGACGGCCTCACGGTCACGAGCCAGGTCGTGGTGCCGGTCGCGCAGCACCCGAGCAGCGTCACCGTGAGCCCGGCGTCGGCAACGGTCGATCCGAACGCGACGCAGGCGTTCACGGCCACGCTCAAGGACCAGTTCGCCATTGCCATGGCCTCGCAGCCCACCTTCAGCTGGACGGTGACCGGCGGCGGCGCCATCGACACGAGCGGCCTCTTCACCGCGGGCGGCAACGCCGGCGGCCCTTTCACCGTCACCGCGAGCGATCCGGGCTCGGGCGTCCAGGGGACGGCGAGCGTCACGATCCAGAACGGCGGGCCGACGATTGCCGTCGCCGCCGCGGCGTCGCCGAACCCCGTCGCCACCGGAACGACGACCAGCCTGAGCGTCCTCGGTGCCGACGACGGGGGCGAGACGCACCTCACCTACACCTGGGCGGTCACCGCGGGTCCGAGCGGCGCCACGTTCAGCGCCAACGGGACCAATGCCGCCAAGAGCAGCACGGCGACCTTGACGCAGGCCGGGACCTACACCTTCCGGGTCACGGTCACCGACCAGGACGGCCTCACGGTCACGAGCCAGGTCGTGGTACCCGTGCAGCAGCACGCGACCAGCATCTGGGTGAGCCCGGGTTTGCCGACGGTCGCTCCGAATGCGACGCAGGCCTTCACGCCCACGCTCGAGGACCAGTTCGGCCACCCGATGGCGTCGCAGCCGACGTTCGGCTGGACCGTGAGCGGCGGCGGTACGATCGATGCCGGCGGGCTCTTCACCGCGGGCGGCAACGCCGGCGGCCCCTTCACCGTCACCGCGACCGATTCCGGCTCGAGCCTCCAGGGAACGGCCTCCGTGACGATCGGCAACAGCGCGCCGACGGTCTCCGTCGGTGCCGCAGCTTCCCCCAACCCGGTCACCGCCGGCACGACGACCGATCTCACGGTCCTCGGCGCCGACGACGGCGGCGAGGCACACCTCACCTACACCTGGGCCGTCACCTCGGGTCCGAGCGGCGTCACGTTCAGCGCCAACGGGACCAACGCCGCCAAGAGCAGCACGGCGACGTTCACGCAGGCCGGGACGTACACCTTCCAGGTCACGATCTCCGATCAGGACGGGCTCACCGTCACGAGCCAGGTCACGGTCGTCGTGCAGCAGCACGTGACCACGATCACCGTGAACCCGCCCTCGGCGACCGTGTCCCTCAACGGGACAGCGAACTTCACCGCCACGGCGTACGATCAGTTCGCTCACGCCTTCACGAGCCCGCCGACGTTTACCTGGACGGTCGCGGGCGGCGGGACGATCGATGCGGCGGGAACCTTCCACGCCGGCGGCACGGTGGGTTCCTTCACCGTGACGGCATCGGTCGGTGCGGTCCACAGCACCGCGACCGTCAGGGTCAAGGACATGCCGCCGTTCCTCGTGACGCCGCCGACGGCATCACCCAACCCCTCGCGCGGCCCGACGACCACCCTCGACGTGCTCGCGGACGACGACGGCGGCGAGGAGAAGGTCACCTACACCTGGTCCGCCAGCGGGCCCGGCACCGTGAGCTTCGCGGAGAACGGCACCAACGCGGCCAGGACGACCACTGCCTCGTTCTCCGACCCCGGGGTCTACACCATCACGCTCACGCTGCGCGACGCGTCGGGAAACACGACGAAGGTCACGCTCGTCGTGAAGGTGCAGGAGGGTCTCACCGTCAGCGACGCCAACCTCTACGTCGGCAAGGCGACGTTCACGATCGCCTGGAATCGCCATCGGCGCGGGCAGGACCGGGACTCGTTCGCCCTCACCGGATTCATCAACCCGGCTGGGCTTCCCGTGTCGCTCGCCGGCACCACCATGGAGGCGACGGTCGACGGAGCCGTCCTCGCCTCGGGGGTGCTGTCCACGACGGGGACGTTCCGCGGCTCGTCCGGCACGGGGCCGCGGGTGAGCCTCAGCCTCTCGAACAAGAGCGGGAAGTACACGGTGCGCGTGAGCCGCGACGACCTCCGGCCGATGCTCGCGGTGGACAACGAGACGGGGAGCCGGCCGCTCGAGGTCCCGGTCACGCTCTTCGTGTCTCGCGCCAGGACCGCGATGGCGGAGAACCGGCTCGAGTTCAGTCTCGTGTCGACGCGGGGACGTCGGTCGCGCGGCTCGTGGCGTGGGCCGAAGCAGCGGCTCCTCGACGGGGCCTTCCAGACGTTACGGACGAAGGTGGTCTGCACCAAGGTCATCGGCGGCTATGTCATGCAGGCGAGCGGGGTCATCTATCCGATGGGCAGCGGGCCGGTGATGCCGACGGGCGACGTCACGGTACGGCTCGCGGACGGCGACCCGGTCGTGATACCGCTCGCGGCGCTCCGGCGCGGCGGCGCGTCGGAGGCGACGTCGACCTGGAAGTACACGGACAAGACCGCGCCCGTCTCCGCCTTCCTCCTGAAGAACACGAAGCGGGCGTTCACGCTGAAGACCGGGCTCATCCCGGTCGACGCCCTGGGCGGCCTTCCCCTGGGAAGGAGCGTCGGGACCCGAGGGGACGTTGCGATCCGGATCGACATCCCGACCGCACAGGGGACGATCGTCTTCCGGACCACCCCGGAGCTCGTACGCGCGGCCGGCCCTTACCGCTGGACACGACCGGCGCCGCTCCTCCGGTAGACATTGGACGCCGCGTCGTCGTGGGGCTACTCGCCGACCGACGCAAGCCACTCCACGAGGGGCACGGCCCGCTTCGCGTGCGCCACGAGCCAATCGATGAGCCTGCGCGCCACGAGCAGGCCGCGCGACGGCGCGGGGAAGGTCACGATGAGCCCCTTGCGCTTGAGGAGCTCGGCGCGCGCATGGCCGGGATCGAGACCCCGCGGCACGCGTTGCAGCACGTCGTGCGACCCGACCGTGAAGCCGGCGCGCGTGAGCTTTCGCAGGATCGTCACGAGCTCTCCGCCCTGACGGTCGTCGAGCACCGCCTCGCGAAAGCGCGCCAGCTGTCCCGGATCCATCATGTAGTGGCCGGCGGCGACGAGCACCTCCGTGGCGCCGAGGTGCACGTACAGCGCCGCCGGCGCCGACGGTCCCTGCCCCACGCCGTCGATCGCAACGTAGCCGCCGATGTGCGTCTTGTAGGGCGACTTGTCCTTCGAGAAGCGGACATCGCGGTGGATGCGGAAAACCTTCGGCTCCGCGAGCGGATGGTGCGGGAAGAGCGGATCGATGCGCTCCCGGACCTCGGCGAGGAGGGCCTTCATCGGCGCCAGCCATCCGTCCTCGTACTCCCGCCGGTGCGCCTCGAACCACTCGCGGCGTTGATTGCGGGCGAGCGCACGAAAGAAGCGGCCGTCGCGGTCGGCGAAGCCGGTGAATCGAGCCGATATCACACTCGCGGACTGCTTCATGGCGCTGCCTGATATAATGGTGGTGTTCAATATGTGGAACCGCGGGCTGCGACAAGGAGCCCGACGCGGCACGGTGGCGGGCACCGGCGGAACGGTCGCCGAAGCCCCGGTTGCACGGGCGGACTCACGACGGAGCCGTGGGGGATGACGAGCGCCGGGACCACGGAGCGAGACACGTCGTGAGCGAGGACCGGGACCGCCGCCGGTTCGACGCCATCGACGATGCCGACCGCCTGCACCGCCCCGCGGTGGTGCGGCGGATCACGTTCGAGGACCTGGCGCTGCCGGGCCCTGCGTACCGCGACACGCGCCATCTCGTCCCGATCGAAAGCGTACGCGCGGGTGACGAGCAGGTGTTTGCGGCGCGCGGCCGGCGCGGCTCCGGCGAGCCGGTCATCGACCTCGCCCCGCTCGCCGACCACCCGTCGGTCCGCTCCGTCGTCGCGTCGACCACCGTCCGGGCTCGCCGGCCCCTTCGCACGTCGACGAGCTGCTGCTTCTCGGTCAAACGGTCGTGCCGGACTCGGAGACGCTCCGCAGCCTTCCGGGCCTCGAGCGGCTGTGGGCCGGGTGGGCGCCGGGCGGACCCTTCGACGTGGCGGCGCTGCCGGAAGGGGTGCGCGCGCTGGGCGTCTGCCGCCACAACCTCCCCGCCGCCAGCGAGGCGGCGCCGCGCTTCGCGGAGCTGACGCGGTTCGCCGGTCTGCATCACCTGGCGCTCAACCACTGCTGGCCAGGGGACAGCGTGGCCCCGCTCGCCGGGCTGCCCGCGTTGGTTCGGCTCCGCGCCGACGCGCCGTCCGGCTGGTCGGCGCTCCGCGCCTGCCCCGCCCTGGAGGACGTGTCCGCGATCGGGCCGCGGATGGCCAACCTGCGGGCAATGCGCACGTGGACACGCCTGCGCACGCTCACCCTCACCGGCGGCGGCGTGCGCCCGCTCGCCGGGATGGAGGCGTTCGCCGCGCTCGAGCGGCTCAGGCTCGTGATGCTCACCGTCACGGACCTCGCGCCGCTCGCCGAGCTCCCGGCGCTCCGCCGTGTCGTGGCGTTCGGCGAGGTGTCGGACGCAGTGGCGGCGCTCCGGCGCGCGCGGCCGGACATCGACGTGACCTGGCACGGCGACGGGGCGCCGCCGGGGGAGCGCGTCGGCGCGGAGTTCCTGCGGCCGCCGCTCGACGGGATGCCACGCTGGTGGATCCGCGAGGACCTCACCGCGCTCTTCGGCGTGTCCACCAACGCGGCGGCGGAGGCGCGCCTGCGCGCCGCGCTCGCATCCGAGGACCGCGCCCTGCTCGCGCGCTTGAGCTTCGACACCGAGGCGGACGCCGTGCATGTCGACGGCGAGCGGGAGGACGACCTCCGCGCCGTGGCGCGGGCGATCGGGCGTCTCGCGCGCGCCGGCGCCGACGCGGCGCGCTGACCCGCCAGGAGCATCGTCTCCGCCATCCTAGCCAACCTGCAAGATCACTCGCGCCTCAGTCCGGTCGGTCCGGAGGTCCGTTGCCGAATCAGATTCGATCAGATATCGTCGCTCCATGAAAACCCTGTCGGTGACCGAGGTCGCCCGCAACTTCCGCGCCGTGCTGGATTCAATGGAGCGCGATCAGGAGGAGATCGTGCTCGTTCGGAATCGCCGGCAGATTGCGCGGCTCGTTCCGGAAGCGCCGCGTCTGGACGCGCTGGAAGTGTTTGGCGACTTGTATCGAACCCTCGATGAATCGACGGCCAGAGCATTGTCCGCCGCATTGTCTTCCACCCGCAAGGGCCGGCGGCGACGCGTGTCCGAGCTGAGAAACCCGTGGGCTGGTTGATTGACACCAGCATCTGGATCGCGGTCGAGCGCGGAAAGCTCGGAGCGGCGGACATTCACGCCATCACCCGGCAGGAACCGGTATATCTCTCGCCGGTGAACATCGCCGAGATTCAGTTCGGTCTGGAATTGCTGCGGGCTGGTGTTCTGAAGCAGCAAGCCACCGCGTCGCTGCGACGGTTGCGTCGTAAGCCGCAACTTCGGATCACCGTGGAAACGGCGGAGGTATTCGGATCCTTGGCTGCGAAGCTGAAGAAGGCTCGACGAGACCCGAACGTTCGCGTCAACGACCTTTGGCTCGCGGCGCAAGCGATTCAACGTGACTTCAAGCTGCTCACGTCGAACTCCAAGGACTTCAAGGATATCCCGGGCTTGCAGATGGTTGTCCTGCCATTACCGTAGCGTCTGCAGACCCGGAGCCCGTCGCGGCCCCGCGGACTCGGTCGCGGCAGGAAGCGCCCGATTCGGGACCGGCTACGCCGGCTCGAGCTCCAGCGGCAGGGCAGTCACTGCGCGGAAGACGAAGCTCGGGTGGAGCGGCAGCGGTGCGTCGTCGACGCGCCGGATGCTGCGCGTGCGGGCGAGGAGCACGCGGAGCGCCACCTGCGCCTCGAGCGTGGCCAGGCTCGCGCCGAGGCAGTAGTGGGGGCCGAACCCGAAGCCCAGGTGTCGGTTGTCACGGCGCGCGATGTCGAACTCGTCGGGCCGCTCGAAGACGGTCTCGTCGCGGTTGGCCGATCCGAGCCAGGAGAGCACGATCTGCCCGGTCTCGATGTGGTGCCCGCGGATCTCGGTGGCGCGGGCGGCGCGGCGGGGGTCCATCTGGATGGGTGACGAGAAGCGGAGCACCTCCTCCACGGCGTCGGGCAGCAGCTCGGGGCGGGCGCGCAGCGCGGCCAGCGCCGGCGGATGGGCCAGCAGCTCGAGGACGGCGTTGCCGATGAGCGTCGTCGTCGTCTCGTTGCCCGCCACGAGGATGAGGAGGAGCATCGCGAGCAGCTCGTCGAAGCTGAGCCGGGAGCCCTCGATCTCGGCCGCGACGAGCCCGCTCAGCAGGTCCTCGCGAGGCCGGCGCCGCCGCTCGTCCACGAGCCCCCGGAAGTAGTCCTGCATCTCGACGCGCACCCGCCGCTGGCGCGCGATCTTCTCCGGCGGCAGCGGGCCCATGAACACCGCCCCGAGGTTCTCGACGGCCGCGTCCGACCACACCTTGAACCGGGCGTGGTCCTCGGTGGGGATGCCGATGATCTCGGCGATGACGATGACGGGCAGCGGATAGGTGAGCGCCTCGACGAGGTCCACCCGGCCGCAGGCGAGCGCCGCATTCACCAGCTCCTCGGCGATCTCGTTCATGCGGGGCTCGAGGCGGCGGATCATGCGCGGGGTGAAGGCCTGGCTCACCAGGCCGCGCAGACGGGTGTGCGCGGGCGGGTCCGTGACCAGCATGCTCGGTGGCAGGTCCTCGGGCTCGAAGCCCGGGGGCGGCGGGAACGCGTTCGACCAGGTGGCCGGGTCGCGCAGCACGCCCTGGATGTCGTCGTAGCGGAAGATCGAGACGACCGGCGCGCCGTCGGGCGCCCACACCGGGTGCTCGCGCCGCGCCCGCGCGTAGAGCGGAAAGGGGTTGCGGCGGGTCGCGTCGTCGAACGGGTCGAAGCGAAAGGGGGCAGCGGCTTCCATGGCTACTCGAGCTCGCCCAGCACCCACGCCGCCGTGTCGGCGGGCAGCGCGGGCAGATAGCGGAGGAACTCGTCGACGTCCTCCCCGACGACGGCGCTGCCGAAGTTCTCGCGCAGGAAGCCGTGGAAGTGGCCCGCCACGCGCTCCGAGAGGAGCCCGCAGCGGCGCAGCGTCGGGATGACGAAGCCCTGCACCGGGCCGAGCCGCCGCCCCCTCGGCAGGTCGCGCGTGATGTCGCCCGCCTCCCGCTGGAGACAGCCGATCATCTCGACCGGATCGACGCCGGCCTCGGCCCAGATCTGGAGGAGGGTCGTGAAGAAGCCCTGCGCCTTCCGGTCGATCAGCGTGCGGGCGCACTCGAGCGCGAAGTCCTCGAGCTCCGCGCGCGCCTCGTCGCCGAGGCACGGCACGCAGCGCTCGATGTACTGGACGCCATAGGCGTGGTGGCGCGACTCGTCGCGCGCGACGTAGGTGAGGAGGTCCTTCAGGAGCGGCTCCTCGGTGAGGTTCCGCATGTCGCGGAAGGCGTACAGCGCGAGGCCCTCGACCACGATCTGCATCCCGACGAGCTTCTTCATCCAGTCGCCGGTCCCGAGCGTCGCATCGAGGATGCCCTTCAGCGACGGCGCGATCGGCTGGATGTGGTCGAGCTTCTCGATGTAGCGCGAGAAGGCCTCGACGTGCCGCGCCTCATCCATCGTCTGCGTCGCGGCGTAGAACTTCGCATCCGTGTGCGGCACCGCGGTCACGAGCTGGGCCGCCACCATGAGCGCGCCCTGCTCGCCGTGCAGGAACTGCGAGAGCCGGAAAGCCGCCGTGCGCCTCGTGAGCTCGACCAGCGTCGCCTCCGGAAGCGACCGCCAGTACGACGTCCGCTCGATCGGGATGCCGGCGCCGAGCGGCGTGCTCGCGAACCGTACCAGATCGATCGGGCGCTCCCAGTCGAGATCACGCTCCGCGATCCATTGCGCTTCGGCGGCCTTCACGTACAGGCGTCGCAGCTCCTCGACCTCGGGATCGTAGTTCCACTGGTAGACCACCTGCGTCGCGGTCGCGAGGCCGGGCTCCTGCGTGGGTGTGGTCAGCGTGAAGTCGTTCATCGGCTGGCTCCTCTGCTGCGGGGCTTGGCGCGACGCTGGTCGAGGTCGGCGCCGACGTCGCCCAGCACGGCGATCAGCCGTTGCAGCGCCGTCAGCGCCTCGGCGGGCCGCTTCCGGTCGAGGGCGTCGAGACAGGCGTCGATGCGGGAGACGAAGCGGCCGGGATCGCGGCGGAGCCGCGCGCGCGCGGCGGCGACCGGCGCCTGGCGGAGCAGGTTGCGGAGCCGCCGCGCCACCATCTGCCAGACCCGGTTGTGCGTCGCGTCGGCGAGCACGACCAGCAGGTCGTGCAGCGCCTCGAACCGCGCCTCGCGGTCCCCCGCCGCATCCGCGACGACGTCCCGGAGCACCCGGATGGCGGCGAGGTCCGAGGGCCCGCAGCGCTCGATCGCGAGCCGTCCCATCTCCAGGAGCATCGGCCGCATGACCTCCGTCATCTCGGCGACGAGTCCGAGGTCGATCCGGCCGCCGTGGAAGATCATCGGCCCGAGCAGCTCGAGCGAGGCGTCGACCACGGGGCGCACCGTCGCGCCGTCGCCCTGTCGAACGGTGACGAGGCCGAGCCCCTCGAGGACCTTGATCGCCTCGCGAATCGAGGTCCGGTTCACCCTGAACTCCTGCGCCAGCTCGCGCTCGGGCGGAAGCTTCTGGCCGGCCGGGAAGCGCGCATCGAGGATCGCGTCGCGCAGCTGCTCGGCGACCTCCTCGTGGAGGCGGCGCCGGGCAGGCGCGCGGAAGGCGACGACGGCCATGCCCGTCCACTTATCCGATGGTCCAACCAATCTCAAGGTCCGGGGTTCGCGACGCACTCGGCCGCGACGCTCTCGCAGCCACGAAGACCGCCCGCGGGCCGCAGTGCCACGAGGCACGCACGCAGCGGCTGTCCGGACGGCATCCTCCCCGCCCCTGTCGGAAGTCTTCCCCGGTCGGGGGTGAAAACCTGCGCGCCGGGAGGGGATTGCGTTTTTGTCGCCACCGCCCGATTGGATGCGCAAGCCAAGGCCTTCCCGGAGGTCGGGCGGGCGCGTCGCCCAGGCGAGCCAATGGTCGAGGAGGCCGCGCGCGGACGACCGGGCCCGGAACGCTTCTGCTGTGTCCGCGTCTCGCTCGTGTGCGAAATCGCCCCTGAGCAATCCGACTTGCCATTCTCGTCTGAACGTAACGGCTACTCGTCGCCGATTCTCACTTGACTAAAAATTAAATCTTACCACAACGAGGGTATTGCCGAGCGCACGTGCCGGGCGGATCGTGCGTTGGCCGTGGTACGTGTGCCGGATCGGCCAGGGAGAAGGGGCCTCACGATGCGATCGTTCGTCCGTCTCCTGTCGGCGCTCGTCCTGCTTCTTGCTCGCGCAGAGGCGAGCGTTGCGGCCTGCAGCGACCCGGCGGCCGCGGCTGCGGTGCGCGGACAATGCGACTGCGCCAGTGCCGCGAACCATGGCGCCTACGTCAGCTGCGTGGCCCATGCGACGAACGCCGCGGTGAAGGCCGGTACGCTCCCTGACGACTGCGCGAGTACGGTCATGAACTGCGCGTCCAACTCGACGTGCGGCAAGCCCGGCTTCGTCACCTGCTGCGAGACCGACGCCCGCGGGACCACGACGTGCAACGTCGTGAACGGGCCCGGCGCATGCACGGCGCCGAAGGGCGGGAGCGCCTGCGTCGGCACACAGCCGAGCTGCTGCGACGCGTGCGCGAACGGGGAGTGTGCAGGCGGAGGGACGACGACGAGCACGGTGGCCTCGACGACGAGCACGGTGGCGACGACGACGAGCACGGTGGGCTCGACCAGCACCACGCTGGCCACGACCACGAGCACGGTGGGCTCGACCAGCACCACGCTGGCCACGACCACGAGCACGGTGGGCTCGACCAGCACCACAGTGGCCACGACCACGAGCACGGTGGGCTCGACCAGCACCACGCTGGCGACAACCACGAGTACGGTGGGCTCGACCAGCACCACGCTGGCGACGACCACGACCACGGTCGCCACGACCACCACGACGATCGCGACGACCACCACCACGGTCGCCACGACGACCACGACGATCGCGACCACCACCACGACGACCACCTCCAGCACGACCACGACGGTCGGGACGTGCGCGCCCATCGTCCCGAGCGCCGCGATCGCGAACACTTACCGGCTCAACGGCACCACCGGCGAGAAGCGGTGCGTGACCACCTCGGCGGCGAACCGCTTCGGCACCTGCACCACGGACGCCGACTGCGGCAACACCGCGGGCGGGTGCCTCCAGCTCCCGTGGGTCACGGCCGACGGGCAGGTGATGCCGTTCCCGACCGGGGTGCAGACGAACTTCACGGTGACACCGGGCACCTTCCCCACCTGCGAGCACAGCGCCTGCGTTCCGTGCGGGAACCCGCACGCGTCCTGCGCGGGGGTCCCGGGGTGCGAGGTGGCCGGTAACCCGAACGGCTGCGTCCCCCGCGGCACGCAGGGCTGCTGCGACCAGCCGGGCTTCATCGTGCCGACCTTCTTCGTGAACATCCTGGGCGGGCTCTGCTCGCGCGTGGACCAGATCGACTGCGGGGTGGGTGTCGTGAACACCTCCAACCCGCAGACGGGTGACAACGACGTGTTCAAGATGGCCGACACCAGCGATCCCGGCCCGGACTGCATCTACGGGACCGCCGATGACCCGGCGCACAAGGCGTGCACCGCCACCGGGGAGGGTAACGACCTGAACGGGAAGATCGTGCGCACGCTCGGGAACAACAGCCCGGATGCGAACGGCATCCAGTTCCGGCTCAACACGCCCGAGCTGTCGACGACCTGGACGGACGGCCAGAGCCCGCCGGGCACGTGCGCCAACGGCTCGACGTACGACGACGGGGAGCTGCTCGTCAGCCAGCTCGTCCTCAAGGCCGAGCCGACGTCGGCGGGGGCGTCGGGCGCCTTCGTCGACATGAACGGCGACGGATGCAGGCGGGCGGGGAGCGGCTTCATCGCTCCCACCAACCCGGACACGGACGGCCCCATCACCGTCCCCGGGGCACCGGCGGGGCCGCTCCGGCCGCAGTCCTACGACGGCACGGTGGGGGCGGTGACCGGGGCGGTGAGCGAGGTGTTCTCGGGCCCGAACTCCCCGATCAGGGACATCGGCTTCGTCGCCATCACACCCAACATGCCGGCGGTCGTCGTGCCGGCCGTTGCCTGCACCTGCACCCCGGTGGCCGGCTGCCCCGAATAGGAGGGCGCGCCGGCCGAGGCACCAAGGGAAGGAGTCTCACAATGCGATCGTTCGTACGACTTCTCTCGGCGTTCGTCCTTCTTCTTGGTGCCGCGGAGGCGAGCTTTGCGGCCTGCGGCGACAACCCCGGCGATGCGGAGGCGGTGGCCGCCACGCGTGCGCAGATCGCCCAGCAATGCCCCTGCTCCGGCTTCAACAGCCACGGGGCATACCAGAGGTGCGCGGCCCGCGTGACGAATCAGGCAGTCAAAGCCGGCACGCTCTCCAAGCAGTGCGCCGACGTGGTCATGAGCTGTGCGGGCAATTCGACGTGCGGGCGGTCCAGCGCCGTCACCTGCTGCCAGACGGACGCCACCGGGGCCACGACGTGCAGCGTCGTGAGCAGACCCGGCGCGTGCAAGGCACCCTCGGGCGGGAGCGCCTGCGTCGGCACGCAGTCGAGCTGCTGTGACGCGTGCGTGTCCGGAGGCTGTGCGGGCGGTGGCGGGACGACGACCACCACGGTCGCCACGACCACCACCACGGTCGCCACGACCACCACCACGGTCGCCACGACCACCACCACGGTCGCCACGACCACCACCACGGTCGCGTCGACCACCACCACGGTCGCGTCGACCACCACCACGGTCGCGTCCACCACCACCACGGTCGCCACGACCACCACTACGGTCGCGTCGACCACCACCACGGTCGCGTCGACCAGCACCACGGTCGCGTCCACCACCACCACGGTCGCCACGACCACCACCACGGTCGCCACGACCAGCACCACGATCGCCACGACCACCACCACGGTCGCCACGACCACTACGACGATCGCGACGACGACCACGTCGACGACCACCACCACGACCACGTCGACCACGACCACATCGACCACGACCTCCACCACGACCACCACGGTCGGGACGTGCGCGCCCATCGTCCCGAGCGCGGCGATCGCGAACACCTACCGCCTCAACGGAACCACCGGCGAGAAGCGCTGCACGACCAACTCGGCGGCGAACCGCTTCGGCACCTGCACCACGGACGCCGACTGCGGCAGCACCGCGGGCGCGTGCCTCCAGCTCCCGTGGGTCACGGCCGACGGGCAGGTGATGCCGTTCGCGACCGGGGTGCAGACGAACTTCACGGTGACGCCGGGCACCTTCCCCACCTGCGAGCACAGCGCGTGCGTCCCGTGCGGGAACCCGCACGCGTCGTGCGCGGGGGTTCCGGGGTGCGAGGTGGCGGGCAACCCGAACGGCTGCGTCCCCCGCGGCACGCAGGGGTGCTGCGACCAGCCGGGCTTCATCGTGCCGACCTTTTTCGTGAACATCCTGGGCGGGCTCTGCTCGCGCGTGGACCAGATCGACTGCGGGGTGGGTGTCGTGAACACCTCCAACCCGCAGACGGGCGACAACGACGTGATCAAGATGGCCGACACGAGCGATCCCGGCCCGGACTGCATCTACGGGACGACCGATGATCCGCCGCACAAGTTGTGCACCGCCACCGGGGAGGGCAACGACCTCAACGGGAAGATCGTGAGCACGATCGGGAACAACAGCCCCGACACGAACGGTATCCAGTTCCGGCTCACCACCCCCGAGCTGTCGACGACGT
>VBKF01000132.1 GCA_005888095.1 Deltaproteobacteria bacterium
CTGTTCGATCAGGACCATTCCCTGCATGAGCGAGCCCGCGACTGGTTTGCCGCGAACGTCCGCCGGGGATGGGCGTCGTGTCCAATCACGCAGAACGGGTGCGTCCGCATCATGTCCCCATCCCCGCTATCCCAACCCGTTGCCGGTTGGCGCGAAAGGCGCTGAGAAGAAGCATCTCGTGACCGTGTGAAGCCAATCTGGCATCACGCTGGAGCCTCGATTGCACGCCCTCGCTCGCGCTTGCGGCGTGAAGAAGTCATCGGTCGTCGCTGATGGAGAACACTCGTGGCGCCGCCCGATTCAGCGGCAGATCCCGTCGCAACCCCGCGTAGGTGGGTAGAAGTTCGCTCGCCCACGACAATTTCGTCGCGTCTTCCCCTTGCGGCAAAGCAGGATGCCGAATCAGATGCGCTTTGATCTCGGGAGGCAGCGCGCTCCACGACGGGGCAAACGTCAGCAGCAGGCAGTCCCGCCGCTCGTCCGTTCTGTTTGCGTGGGTGCCGTGAAGCACCCTGTAGTCGAGGACGACGGCATCTCCAGCACGGAGCTGAAGAGTCACTTGCTCTGGGTGATCGCTCATCGCGGGGTGTGTCGGTGAAAGATCGCCGGCCTCATGGCTGTGGGCTTCGGGAAGAAGGGCGTGAAGCGAAGTGCTTACCCGATGTGATCCGGGTAGCACGCGCAGCGCAGCACTGCGGTCGTCGGTCGCGGAGACGTAGCAGAGAAGCGCGACCTGCGGTGGTCGACGATCGAAGCTCGCGGGATGATCCCAACACCACCAGTCTTGATGCCACCACAGGGATGGGGAGCGGGGCTCTTTGAGGCTCAGGTAGCCGGAGATCCAACGCAGATCCGTCGAGTCGGTCACTTCTCGAATCCGATTGCGCCGGATCTCCGAACCGAGGACCCGCGCGACGACGTTGTCGTTCCACCGCATCGGAACGAGGGTGTTGTTGGGACGTTCGCACGATGGTCTCTGCGGCATCGCGAGCGCGTGAACGATGTCGGTCCGGAACGCAGGGAGCTCGGCCGGCTCGATGAAATGCTCGAGCACTGCATACCCGTAACGTGGCAGCCCGGTCGCGCCCAAGGGTGTCTTGAGCGCGGGCCGATGGTCGGGTTGAAGGGTCATGCTCGTAGAGGCCGGCCCCGGTGCGAAGCCGTGGGATCGAGCCTGATCGCGATGCCGAGGCTCTGCGCCACGCCGTTGAGCCCCCCGACGCAGAACGTGACGAGGAGCGACAGGAGTTCCTCATGGGAGATCGGTTGAGACTGCTGCCTCCACGCGGTCGTGACGGACTCGGCGACCGCCTGCAACGCGCTGGCGACGAGCGACGCCGTCGCATGGTCGATGTTTGGCGCCACGCTGAGAATGCGCTCGGCCACGAACCGACGCACCTCATCCCGGAACGGCGTGCACGCGCCGGCCGCGCCGGTCTCGATCCAGTTGAAGCTCGCGATGTCGCCCGCCACCTGCTCTATCCACAGGCGGAGGCCCTCGGTCACGAGCTGTCCCGGAGTGCCGTGAGCCGCGTCGACCTTGGTTAGGCGCTGCTGCAGACGGGCACTGAACTCGGCGCCCTTTCGCTCCATCAGTGCCTCCAACAAGGCGTCCTTCGAGGGGAAATGCCGATAGAGCAGGCCCTTGGCGACGCCGGCCTCGGCGGCGACGTCATCCATCCTCGTGCCCTCGACGCCGAGCCGTCCGAAGGCGCGCGCCGCGGCATCCATCAGCAACGCACGACGGTCGGACGGATGGAGTCGCTGCCGTCTTTTGGCCCTGGCGGTGTATTGACTCAAGTGACTATCCGGTCATTATCGGGAAGCTAGTGACTTCCTGGTCACTACATGAATCGCCGCGGTCTCAAAAGCAAACGCGGAGGTGACGATGCGAGGAACTGCACAGAGAGGTCCCGGGTCGAGCCGGTGGACTCGGGCGCTCATCACCGGCGCCTCGAGCGGCATCGGTGAGGCGATCGCGCGGCGACTGGCTGCCGACCACGTCGAGCTCGTTCTCGTCGCGCGCCGACGCGAGCGTCTCCGTGAGGTCGGCCAAGAGCTTGAGCGCGTGTCCGGACGACCCGTCGAGGTGGTTGCCGCAGACCTCACCGAAGACGCCGACGTGCTGCGGGTGGAAGCGCGTCTTTCCTCGAGCGAGCGACCTGTCGACCTTCTCGTCAACAACGCCGGTGGGGGGCAGCTCTCTCTCTTCCCCGGCGGGACCCCGGAAGAAGAGGCGCGATCGATCCGGCTGAACGCCACGGCGATCGTACGCCTCACTGCCGCGGTCCTGCCGGGCATGCGGGAGCGACACTGCGGAACGATCCTCAACGTATCATCTGGTTCGGGTCTGCAGCCTTCCGGCTACGCCGCCGTCTACGGAGCCAGCAAGGCGTTCGTCAACAGCTTCAGCGAGGCGATCCGCGAGGAGAATCGGAACTACGGCGTCTCGGTGACCGTCGTCTGTCCGGGCTTCACGAGGACCGGACTGCCCGCACGCACGGGTTTCGACGTGGCGAAAGTGCCGCGTTTCCTCTGGATGACCGCTGACGACGTCGCGACGCATGCGCTCGCGGCCGCGGCTCGAGGCCGCGTCCTATCGGTTCCCGGCTTCCCGAACAAGATCGGTGCGGCATTCGCGAAATATGCGCCCCGTCGGCTCGTTGCGTCCTTCGTGGCGCGGGCTACACGCGGCATGTTGAACGAGGATCGCGATCGAGAAGTCAGCGCTCCCGAGGCTCGCGGGAGCCGGAATCACGGCACGACGTCCGCAGGCGGCCGCGTTCCTTCGCGCGTCTCCGCTTCGGAAAGCGAGCCGTGACCGAGTCGGAAAGGAGCCGACGAGCTGGAAGGGCTTGCCTACGTAACCCCGGCAAGCGGCGTCGTGCTCACGCCCGTCACGAACTTTGCGGTCCGACCGCGCAGCGGGCACACTGACATCGGTGAACAGCTCCGTCGGGGTCTGGACGAAGGGGTCCAGCCACCGTCCCGAGTACGTGCTCGTGGAGGGCACCGCTTCGCTCTCGTCACCGATTCCTCAGGCTACGATCTGGGACGCCGATCGAGGCTCCGGTATTGGATCGCCTCGGCGAGGTGCGAGATGGTGATCTCGTCCTCGCCCGCCAGGTCCGCGATCGTGCGCGCCACGCGGAGGATGCGCGTATAGGCGCGGGCGGACAGCCCTAGGCGGTCGCTCGCTGCCTCGAGGAGCCGGCGGCCGCGGGCATCGATCCGGCAGAGGCGACGGACCTCGCGTCCCGGCACGTGCGCATTGACGGCCGCGCCGAGCCGCGCGAGCCGCGTTTGCTGGCGGGCGCGCGCGGCGACCACGCGGGCGCGAATCGTGGCGGAAGGTTCGCCGCCAGGGCTGTCCTCGGCGAGGGACGCCACGGCGACGCGAGGCACCTCGACGTGCAGGTCGATGCGATCGAGCAGCGGTCCCGAGACGCGCGCCCGGTACCGGTCGATGAGCGGCGGCGTGCAGCGACACTGGTCCGACGCGTCCCCCAGCCACCCGCACACGCAGGGGTTCATGGCAGCGACGAGCTGAAACGCGGCCGGGAACGCGACCGCGCCGGTGCCGCGCGCGACGGTGATGCGGCGCTCCTCGAGCGGCTGGCGCAGCGGCTCGAGGGCGTTGCGCCGGAACTCCGGCAGCTCGTCCATGAAGAGCACCCCACGGTGGGCGAGCGTCACCTCGCCCGGCCGGATCGGGTTCCCACCGCCCAGCAGCGCGGCATCCGAGATCGAGCAGTGCGGCGCGCGCACGGGCCGAGCAGCCACGAGCGGGCGCCCGTCGAGCAGGCCGGCGACGCTGTGGATCATCGTCACCTCGATTGCTTCGTCGAGGCCGAGGGGGGGCAGGATCGACGGCAGACGCCGGGCGAGCATCGTCTTGCCGGAGCCCGGGGGACCGATGAGCAGCACGTTGTGGCCACCGGCGGCGGCCACCTCGAGGGCGCGCTTGGCGTGGGGCTGACCGCGGACGTCGGCGAGATCGCCCGCGGTGAGTGGAGCAGCCGCGAGGAGCGCCGCCGCATCGACCGTCGTCGGCCCTCGGCACTCGCCACGCAGGTGAGCGACCGCCTCGGCGAGCGTCTCGACGCCGAAGACGGGCGGGCCACCGGCGAGCGCCGCCTCCGCCGCATTGGCGGCGGGGACGAGCATCGCTGCCAGACCCGCCCGCCGGGCCGCGGCCGCGATCGGCAGCGCGCCGCGCACGCCGTGCACCCGGCCGTCGAGCCCGAGCTCGCCGAGGACGCACCAGGGCGCGAGATCGGGAAGCGGCGGCTTCGCGTCCGCAGCGAGGATGCCGAGCGCAATCGGCAGGTCGTAGTGCGGACCCTCCTTGCGCACGCCGGCGGGCGCGAGGTTCACGGTCAGGCGCCGCGCGGGGTACTCGAAGCCCGCGTTGCGCAGCGCCGCGCGGATGCGGTCCGTCGCCTCGCGCACGGCGCCGTCGGGCAGGCCGACGGTGGTCGTGTGCGGCAGACCCGTGGAGATGTCGACCTCGACGTCGACGACGAGCGCATCGATGCCGCGGAGCGCGCCGGAGCGGACGCGGGCGAGCATCACATCCGCGTGCCGCGGACGCTCGCTTGGCGCAATCGCTGCGGGCGGAATATCGGGAAGCAGCACGAAGGGAGGACGGGGCTGCCCCCGGCGCCCTGGGGCCCACGGCCGCCGGGGAGGCTCCGCGCCCCGATGGGGACCGATGAGCCGACACGCTCCGGCGGCGCATCAAGGCGACCGCCCGGTCGAGGGTGCAGGGCGGGAGACCTTCCCGCGGGGCGAGCGATACCGAGCTGCATCCGAGGCCCGCAGCTGCCGGCGCAGCGCGGTCTCAGGCGCATGCGCAGCCGAGCGGGATGCGAGGGGCGACACCGCCGCGCCGGTTGAGGCTCGCGGAAGCGCTCGCGGCGCAGTTCACGCGTACGGCCATGTGGTTGGAGTGGAGCGGCAGCGGCCAGACGCGAGCCTACGGCGCCCGACCGTCTCCCCCGTGACTGTTGGTGCGCCTCCCCGGCTCCTACCGTCGGGCCCTGGTCGCAGCCTGACGGCCTGACTCATCAGGATCGCACGGCTCGCCTGGCCTCACGTCATGAGTCGGCGGAGCCTTTGAGAGAAACAATGGCCCGGCAAACCTGACTGACGGTTGATTGGTCGCATTCAATCGACGGAATTCCGGATTGTGTCTAGATTTTATTTGACAGCAGGTTGGTGCGATGTGCTAGACGCCGCGCCTACGTTAATCGCGGACGGCTTCGGCGGATGCTGGGGTCGGAGGGGAGGGCCCCATGCGACGACCACTACACTGGGTGCGGTTTGGGTTGGCGGCGGTCAGCCTGCTGGTCGGGACCCCGAAGGCTCACGGCGCCGGGGACATCCTCAGCATCACACCCCGCTGTGCGCCCTCGGGGGCCTCGGTGACGATTCAGGGTCGCGGGTTTGGCGCGACCAATGTCAGCATCGTGGTCGATGGTGTGCAGGCCCAAATCCTTCACGCGACCGGCAATCAGGTCGTCTTCGTCATTCCCCCGCAACTGTCGCCCGGCGTGGTCAGTGTCGCGAAGGCGGTCAATCCGGGCGGGCAGACGGGCAGCATCGCGCTGCGGATTCAAGGCCCGGAGATCTGTGGGAACGGGACGGACGACGACTGCGACGGCATCGTTGATAATCCCCAGCTCTGCGCCCATGTGAACCATCCGCCGGTGGCGAATGCAGGCCCCGACGTCACGGCCCCGGTCGGTACGACGGTCGAGCTCGACGGCACGCGGTCGAGCGACCCTGATGGCGATCCCCTCACATTCCAGTGGACCCTCGTCGCGCAACCCTCGGGCAGCGTGGCGGGTCTCCGTGCTCGCCGAGTCACGAACCGCCACTCTGGCTGATCCCACCAATCCATTGAGTCTAACTGGTGAGACCACGACCCTGGTGCGCAACGGACGTACCTATACCCGCACGTTCGCGGCCGCTGGGCGCACGGTGACGGAGCAAAGTCCGGCAGGCCGACAGCGCGTGCAGACGCTCGATGCAAAAGGGCGAGTGCTGTCCGACCGGCTTGGAGGCCTGGCACCGACCAATGTCAGCTACGATGCCCAGGGACGACTCATCACCGCAACCCGCGGAACTAGCGGAAGCGCGCGCACGTTCAGCATGGGATATGACACGCTGAACCGCCTCGTGAGTGTCACTGACCCGTTATCGCGGACATTGGGTTTCACCTACAACGACGCGGATCGCGTGGTGACCGAAACGCTGCCGGACGCAAGGCAGGTCCGGTACACATATGATGCTGATGGCAATTTGACCTCGGTGACCCCCCCGGGGCGCCCGACCCACACCTCCAGTTTACACGGCGGTCAATCTGGAGAGCGCGTACGTCCCGCCGGATGTGGGGGCCGGGCCCACGGCCACGATCTACTCTTACAATCTCGACCGGCAGCTGACGCGCATCACACAGCCAGACAGCCAGACGGTCGAGCTTGGGTACGATTCAGGTGGGCGCCTCAGCACCGTCACGACGGCGGTTGGCGTTAGCGCCTATGCATACCATCCAACGACGGGAAACCTCTCCAGCGTCGCCGCCCCGGATGGTGGAGTCATCACCTACACCTATGACGGGCATCTTCCCACTGGGACCGCGTGGACGGGAAGTATCGCTGGGAGCGGGACTCGTATCTATGACAGCGACTCGCGCGTCTCTTCCACCAGCGTGAATGGGGGCCAGACGGTGAGCTTCCAGTACGATGCAGACGGACTGTTGACCCAGGCCGGGTCGCTCACGCTCACGCGCGACCCGCAGACGGGGTTGGCGACAGGCAGCACGCTCGGCCAGGTGGCCGATACGCTTGGTTACAACGAGTTGGCCGAGGTGACGACCTATTCCGCAAGTACGGGTGGAACGCCCGTGCTCAGTGTCTCCTACACCCGTGACGCCATCGGGCGGATCACCGAGAAGGTCGAGACCGTCTTGGGTCAAACTGATACCTACACCTACGGCTACGACCCAGGTGGTTACCTCACGAGTGTCATGCGCGACGGCTTGCCGAGCGTGACCTACGGCTACGACGCTAACGGAAATCGGTTGACGCGCGTCACTGGAGTCGCGACGGAGACGGGTATCTACGACGATCAAGACCGGATTCTCGCCTATGACGACGCCGTGTACAGCTACACGGCGAACGGGGAACTCCTCACGAAGACGAACAGCGGTCAGACGACCACGTACAGCTATGACCAGCTGGGCGAGCTGCGCGACGTAACTCTCCCCAACGGCACGGCGATCGAATACCTGATCGACGGGGAGAATCGCCGCATCGGGAAGAAGGTCAATGGTGCTGTGGTGCAGGGCTTCCTCTACGAGGATCGGCTGAGGCTGCTTGCAGAGTTGGACGGGAGTGGCGCGATCGTAGCGCGCTTTGTCTATGGCAGCCGTCCCAACGTGCCAGACTATCTAATCAAGGGAGGCAGCACGTACCGGATACTCGCGGACCAGCTCGGCAGCCCTCGGCTTGTCGTCGATACTGGGACTAGCTTGGTGGCGCAGCGCCTCGACTACGACGAATTCGGCCGCGTGACGCTGAACACGAATCCAGGGTTCCAGCCATTTGGGTTTGCGGGAGGGCTCTATGACACGGACACTAAACTCCTGCGGCTTGGTGCCCGTGATTATGATGCGCAGACTGGCCGCTGGACTGCGAAGGATCCGATTAAATTCCGAGCTCACGATCCAAACTTATATCGGTATGTGCTCGACGATCCGGTAAACCGTGCAGATCCAAGCGGCCTTCTCGTGATATGCACGCGGTTGGAGTTGGCTCCCACAACGTTTTTCTGCTTTAGCCTGGATGGAGGTTTACCGTTCACTGACTTCGGATTTTACGATATCAACAACCCGCCATGCTCATTCAACTGCTTCTTCAGGGATCCCGACTTCGAGGCAGGTCGTCTGCGAGGACGCAATCGAGATCTGCCGGATCCCGCGGCTGCATCACGGGGATGCTTGTGATGTCACGTAAGAAATCACCCTTCCGGCTTGAGGCTATGCTGAACCTGCTTTTACCCGTAGTCCTCATTCTAATGGGGATCCTTGGCGCCCTGTGGATACGTTTTTGTGGACGGTGATATGAGCTTGTGGCAATGAGGGTCCAGACGGTGATTATCCGGGGTTTACGAAAAGGGTGTTCGGCGAACTGAAGGGCGGCTTCCCCTTCGGCTGCGTCCCGACGATGCGTTACGCCGGCAGGAGCGCCTGGCAACTGCTCAGCGCGCTGGCGTTCAACCTCATGCGCGGCCTCCAGACGGCGACGACTGCCCAGCCGCGGCGGCCGATGCGCAGGCGGCGCGGCCTGTTCCGCTTCGAGACGATTCACATGCTGCGCTACCTCTGTCTGCAGCGGGCCGGCGTGATCGTTCGTCCCGACGGCTGCGCAACGCTCGAGGTCGGGCGCTCGCGGGCCGTCGTCGAGCGGTTTACCCACCTCGACCGCCTTTGGAGGTGGCGTAGGCTTTGTCACATCGAGGCTAAGAGCCTGTCCGTGCGCCGGAATGCGCGGCCTCCCGAGGCCCGCCGCGAGCGGCTCGGGCCGGCATTCGGCGAGTGCGGCATCGGCCAGGTGGTACCGCCGAGTGAATCGCCCGCTCGCGCGCCTACGAGGGCAACCCACCCGGGAACAGGAGGAACAGGGTGGCGGCGCAAGGAGCCGTCGAGGGCTTAACGCCCGGAAGTCAACGGGGCTTCGAGGACGAAGCGGAGTAGTTCACTATCGATCCGAACAGGAGGACGTTGTGGCCACCGGCGGCGGCCACCTCGAGCGCGCGCTTGGCGTGCGGCTGGCCCCGCACGTCGGCGAGATCGCCCGCGGCGAGTGGAGCAACAGCGAGGAGGGCCGCCGCATCGACCGTCACAGGCTCCCTGCTGTTGCCACGCAGATGGGTCACCGCCTCGGCGAGTGTCTCGACGCCGAAGACGGGCGGACCGCCCGCGAGTGCCGCCTCGGCCGCGTTGGCAGCGGGCACGAGCATCGCGGCGAGGCCCGCGCGCCGGGCCGCCGCCGCGATCGGCAGCGCGCCCCGGACGTCATGCACGCGGCCATCGAGGCCGAGCTCGCCGAGGACGCACCAGGGGCCGAGATCGGGAAGCGGCGGCTTTGCTTCGGCGGCAAGAATGCCGAGCGCGATCGAGAGGTCGTAGTGGGGGCCCTCCTTGCGTACCCCTGCGGGCGCGAGGTTCACGGTGACGCGCCGCGTGGGGTACTCGAAGCCCGCGTTGCGCAACGCCGCACGGATGCGGTCCGTTGCCTCCCGCACCGCGCCGTCGGGCAGGCCGACGGTCGTCGTGTGCGGCAGACCCGTCGAGACGTCCACCTCGACGTCGACGACGAGCGCATCGATGCCGCGGAGAGCGCCGGAGCGGACGCGGGCGAGCATGACAGTCCGCGTGCCGCGAGCGACGGGCTGCGGCAATCGCTGCGAGCGGAATACTGTCCTGCGCTACGGGTGCGCGCGCCAGAAGCGCTCGAGGGCCGCCGCCGCCTCGGCGGGGCGCTCGAGCGGCCACCAGTGGCCGCAGCCCTCGAGAAGGACGAGCTCGCCCCGGACGCGCGCCGCGAGCCGCTCGGCGAAGCGCGGCGCGACGTAGGGATCGTCCCGGCTCCACAGGATCAGCGCCGGTCGGGTGACACGCGCGACATCGTCCTCCCACTCGTGGCCGACGCGCACGGCGGAGCGATAGAGGCCGAGAATGCACTCCTTCATCCGCGCGTCGACGTGCGAGGCCACGGCACGCGCGTCCTCTGCCGGCACGCCACCAGCGACGAGGCCGTCGGCCAGGGCGTCCCCGCTCATCGCCGCCATGATCGCCTCGCCCACGCCCGGCGTCTGCCACTGCCGCGCAAGGTCGTGCCACACGTACTCGCGGTCGATGGGGCCGTCGCCGCAGGCCCAGGTGCGGATCAGGTCGGGCCGCAACGACACCACGCGCTGCACGAGGAGAGAGCCCCAGTCGTGGCCGACGAGATCGACGGGCTCGCCCGCGCGCTCGATCTCATCGATCAGCCAGTCGACGTAGGCTTCTTTCGTCGGCTGGAAGCCCGGAGGCGTGGCGGCGCCGAAGCCGGGGAGGCTCGGCGCCAGCACGTCGCGGCGCGACAGACGCGACCGCAGCTTGTCCCAGAGGCGGTGCGTGTCCGCGACGCCGTGGACGAGGAAGGCGGGCATCCGGGGAGGGCCTATCCCGCTCGTGTCGGCGTGACAACCCGTCGCCCGCGGCACGGCGTTCTGGTCCCCTGCTTGTCGGGACGGACGACGAGGGTGTAGCTGACGGAGGACGCTCGCATCATGACCACAGGTGCGCGCCGGGGCGACACGGTCTGAGCCTCCCTCCGGTAATCCTCCTCGTCCTGCACGACCAGTGGCCCCGCTCGCTTCTGCGCGCGGAGCTGATCGAGCGAGGGTACGACGCCGTCGGCGCCCCCGATCTCCGCACCGCCTTCCGCCTTCCGTCGCTCGGGGAGCCGCGGGGGCCCGTGCGCCTCGTCGTGCTCGACGAGGCGGCCGTCGCCGCCGAGGAGCGCCGGGTCCTCGATCTCGTGCTGGACGAGCACGGCCGGCCGCCCGTCGTGCTCCTCGCTCGTCCGCTGCACGAGCCGCGCGTCGGGCCGTGGGAACGCGTCGTGCGGCGACCGTTCGCGCTCGGCGACCTGGTGGCGATCGTGGAGGAGATGGTCCCGCTGCCTGCTTGACAACCAGGCCGCTGGCGATACGAGTCCCCCATGGCTGCGCCAGCAGGCATCCGACGCGTCGACGAAGCCGTGTGGGAGCTGCCGCCGACCTTCCGCCCCGGCATGCGGGTGCCGGTGCGGCTGTTCGCCACCGAGGGCCTGCTCGGCGAGATGGACGAGCAGGTGTTCGGGCAGGCGGCCAACGTCGCGACCCTGCCCGGCATCGTGGGCTACAGCTTCGCGATGCCGGACGCGCACTGGGGCTACGGCTTCCCGATCGGCGGGGTGGCGGCGATGGACGTGGAGACGGGCGTCATCTCGCCCGGCGGGATCGGCTTCGACATCAACTGCGGCATGCGGCTCGCGCTGACCGATCTGACCGAGGAGGAGGTGCGTCCGCGCATCCGCGAGCTGGTCGACGCGCTGTTCGAGCGCGTGCCCGCCGGCGTCGGTACCAAGGGCTTCGTCAAGCTCGGCGAGTCGGACTTCGCCGACGTGCTCGAGCAGGGCGCCGGCTGGTGCCGCGGCCACGGCTTCGCCACCGAGGAGGACCTCGACCGGACCGAGGAGCGCGGCTGCCTGGCGGGCGCCGACGCCGCGAAGGTGAGCGCGCGTGCCCTCGAGCGCGGGCGGAATCAGCTCGGCACGCTCGGCTCGGGGAACCACTACCTCGAGATCCAGGTCGCGCGCCCCGAGGGCATCGCCGACCCGGCGCTGGCCGCTAGCTTCGGCATCACGCGCCCGAACCAGGTGGTCGTCATGTTCCACTGCGGCAGCCGCGGCTTCGGCCACCAGGTGGCGACCGACTACCTGGAGGTCTTCCTGCACGCCATGAAGACGCAGTACCGTCTCGAGATCATCGACCGCGAGCTGGCCTGCGCGCCGTTCCGGTCGCGCGAGGGGCAGAACTACTTCGCCGCCATGAAGTGCGCCATCAACGTGTCGTTCGCGAACCGCCAGGTGATCCTCCACCGGGTGCGCGAGGTGTTCGAGTCCGTCTTCCACCGGAGCCCCGCCGACCTCGGCATGGACATGGTCTACGACGTCGCGCACAACACCGCGAAGCTCGAGACACATCGGGTGGACGGCGAGCGCCGCGAGCTCCTCGTGCACCGCAAAGGCGCCACGCGCGCCTTCGCCCCGGGCATGCCGGACCTGCCGCCCGCCTACGCCGAGACCGGCCAGCCGGTGATCATCGGCGGGAGCATGGAGACCGGCTCCTACCTCCTCGCCGGCGTGCTCAGCGGCGCCGCCTCGTTCTACAGCACCGCGCACGGGAGCGGCCGGACGATGAGCCGGACCAAGGCGCGCAAGCAGTTTCCCGGCCGCGACCTCGAGCGGCGGCTCCTCGCGCACGGCATCTACGTGCGCTCGGCGTCGTATGCCGGGCTCGCCGAGGAGGCCGGGCCCGCCTACAAGGACATCGACGCGGTCGTGGAAGCGACGGACCGGGCCGGCCTCAGCCGCCGCGTCGTCCGCTTCACACCCATCGGCAACGTGAAGGGCTGACGTCCTCGTGCCCTACGAGTTCCTCGACGACGGCGTCACGAGCGACGTCACGTTCCATGCCTGGGGCCGCAGCCTCGAGGAGCTCTTCGCCGCCGCCGCCGATGTGACGCTCAACGTCATGGTCCGTTCGCTCGACTCGGTGCGGCCGCTGGAGATGCGGAGCGTGTCGGTCGAGGCGGACGCGCTCGACCTGCTCCTCATGCGCTTCCTCAACGAGCTCGTCTACCGCAAGGACGTGGAGGAGCTCCTGCTGCGGGCGACGGAGGTGGACGTCGACCCCGGGCGGAATCGCGTGCAGGCCGTGCTCACCGGCGAGCGGATCGACCCGAAACGGCATGACCTAGTGGCGGACGTGAAGGCCGTCACCCTGCACGACCTGCGCGTCGAGCGCACCGAGACGGGCTGGGACGCGCACGTGACGCTCGACGTCTAGCGATGGCCATCGGCCGAACCTGGTGCCCCTCTTGGAGTGAGCAGCGCGTTCTGAGCCGGCTGGCAGCCCAGGATCTGATACCTGGCCAGCCCGACGGAACCCGCGACGCGCTGCTACGCCGGCAGGAAATCCTCATCGAGCGTCTGCGAAGGTGCTCACCGAACCGGGGATGCCAGCGGTACTGAACCTGGCGGAACGTGCAACCGCCGGGTGTGGGTTCTCGGGCATTCTGTGTACGGGTTGATGAGTCCGTGCCGCCGCCAGCCTACCGTTGCCAGCCAAGTGCGCGCCTTCGCCACGGGCGCGCGCTCGATTGTCCCCGCCGCTGCCGCGTCGTGCCACCCGTCGAACCAGCGCGCCGAGGAGCAGGGATCGAGCCCGTGAAGCCCGCGGGCGTGCTTCGCCACGTTCTGCAAGAGGCCCCACGTGCGTCAGGTCGGAGGGCAAGGCTCCGGCCTGGGCGAACGCAGCGCACGTGATGCCGTGAGCCGGCGCGACTGTGCTCGGCGGGTGGCGCTCTGCGAAAACTCAGGTGACCGAGCGGCGAGCGCTCCGGCGCCGATGACAGCCCAGGTAAGGCCGGACGCGCAGGAGAAGTACGTCCCCAGCCCGCCAGCGTTCAGCTGAAGTCCCCGGTCTACCTGACGATCGTCAAAGGCGTGAAGCAGAAGGGGATGAAGAACGATCTGGGCGGGAGGCGGCGCAACCTGCTGGGCCGGGGCCGCCTCCCTCACCCGTCGAAACGCCGTCCCCGGTCAGACTGATCCACTACTCGGCAGCCCCGGCTCCTACGCCGCCAGGAAGTCCTGGTCCAGTATCTGCTCGAGGGTGAACGGACACCGGGACGGGAACTTGTCCGCGCGCAGGCCCGTCTCGACGGCTGTGCGCGTCACTGCCCGCGCGTAGTTCCGCGGAAGATCGTGCAGAAGCCTTGGCCGCAGGCTCGGACTATCGCGGAGGAGGTCGTCGATCTCGGACCGCTGCGTGACGAGCGTGGTATGCCACGAACGGGTCCGCTTCTTTGGCTGGAGCTTCCACTTGAGTAGGTGCACGAGTACGACCCGCAGCCTACGATTGACCTCCCTCAAGTCCCGCCTGCCCATGTCCTCGATCTCCTGGGCCGCGTGCTCGACGTCGACCTCGTCGAAGCGACGCGCTCGGAGGAGCGCCGCCGTACGCTGGGTCCAGGCGAAGAAGTCGGCGTCGGACGCTGCGGCGCTGTCAGTCGCTGCGGGGCGGGACTTCACACAGTCACTGTACGAGGGCCGCACGGGCGGGGCAACCACGACGGGCCGTTGACCGCCGGCCGCCTGATTGCATACGGGGAGGCACCATGACCCCACGGACCACCGCGATCGTCGTCGCCTTCGTGATCGTCCTGCTCGGCGTGGCCGGCCTCATCTATCCCGAACGCGTGCTCGGCCTGCTCGGCTTCGCCGTGCAGAACCCCGCGCACGCCGCCGCCGCGATGGGCGAGGTGCGCGCCACCTACGGCGGCCTCTTCCTCGTCATGGGCCTCGCAGCGCTCCTCGGGGCGCTCGACCCGGTGGCGCGTCGCGGGCCGCTCCGCCTGATCGGTCTCCTCTGGCTGGGCGCCTGCGCGGGCCGGTTGCTCGGCGTCTACCTCGACGGCAATCCGGGGCTGCCGGGCTGGGGCGCCGTGGGCTTCGAGCTGCTCGTCGGCGCGGCGCTGGTGGTCGCCGCCGGGCGCGCCCCCGTCGTGCTCCACGAAGCCCCGGTCGCGGCAGCGGCGCCTCCCGCGTAGCGCGTCCGGGGAGGCCTTGTCCCGCGCGCAGGGGTTCGGCTAAGAGCCCTTGGCATGAAGGCAATCCTCGGTATTGTCGCGGCCATCATCCTCGTCGTCGTCGCCTACTTCGCCTGGACGACCTATCAGATCCGGCAGGCGGCCGTCGGGCCGGCCAAGGAGATCGTCTCGGAGAGCATGTCGAAGTCGGGCGACATCTGGCACGTGAGCTTCGTCTCCAAGTTCGACGCGCCGGTCGACAGGGTCTACGAGGTCTTCAGCCACCCCGAGCGCTCCCACGAGCTCGCCCCCGACAACGTGCTCAAGTCGGAGGTCGTGTCGGAGCAGGACAATACCAAGGTCATCGACCTGGTCGGGAAGCTCGACATCCTGCCGCCGGGCTTCAAGGTGCAGAGCATCCGCACCGAGTACACGCTCTACCCCGCGGACCATCGCATCACGTCGAAGACGGTCGACTTCAAGCTCGCCGACATCAATTCCGAGTACAAGTTCGAGCCGACGCCCGACGGCAAGGGCACGCTCCTGCGCTTCAACCAGACGAGCAAGGACAAGGGCGGCATCCCGGTCGAGTCGGTGCAGAAGGGTGCGCTGCGCGAGACCTACGTGACCCAGATCCGCGCGGTGAACCGGGCCCTCGGGCTGACGCCCGGCGAGCAGAAGCGCGCCGCGGGCTGAGCGTTCCGCGCGTGCGGGTCACCGAGGCCCGCTTCCTCGGCGCGGCCGCGCAGCCCGGCGCCGAGCCGGTGGCCGGACTGCCCGAGGTGGCGATCGCCGGGCGGTCCAACGTCGGCAAGTCCTCGTTGCTGAACCGACTCGTCGGGCGGCGCGGGCTCGCGCGGACGAGTGCGACGCCCGGGCGGACCCGGCAGCTCAACTTCTTCGTGGTGAACGAGCGCTTCGTGCTGGCCGACCTCCCCGGCTACGGCTTTGCCGTCGGTCCCGAGCGCGAGCGCGTCGCCTGGGGCCCGCTCGTCGAGGGCTACCTGCGCCGGCGGCCGACGCTGCGCGGCGTCGTGCTGATCGTCGACGTGCGGCGCGGTCTCGAGGCGGAGGAGGAGCAGGTCCTCGCCTTCGTCGCCGCCGTGGCGCTGCCGGCCGCCGTGGTCGCGACCAAGCTCGACAAGCTCGCCCGCAGCGCGGCACGCGCCGCCCTCGAGCGCATCGCCGCCCAGATGACGGGCGGTGTCCCGGTCGTCGGCTTCTCGGCGCGCAGCGGCGAGGGGCGGGACGCGCTCTGGCGCATTATCGGGGATTGGATCGCTCGCCCGCCGCGGCGGCCAGCCGGGATCTGATCGCTTGTCGCACCCCGTTCTTTCATCCATAACGCCCGCCCAGGGGAGCGCATGGCGGCGGGTGACGCGATCGGCATCTTCGACTCCGGCGTGGGGGGCCTCACCGTGCTGCATGCGCTGGCCGAGGCGCTGCCCGCCGAGCGGCTCGTCTACCTCGGCGACGCCGGGCGCCACCCCTACGGGACGAAGTCGGGCGAGACCGTCGCGCGCTACAGCCTCGAGAACGCGGAGTTCCTGCTGGAGAAGGGCATCAAGCTGCTGGTCGTCGCCTGCAACACGGCCTCGGCCGTCGCCCTCGACGCGCTTCGCGCACGCTGCCGGGTGCCCGTCGTCGGGGTCATCGAGCCCGGGGCGCGCGCCGCCGCGGCGCGCACCCGCAACCAGCGGGTGGGCGTCATCGGCACCGAGGCGACGATCGCCTCCGGCGCCTACACGCGCGCGCTGCGGGCGCTCCGCCCGGGGCTCGAGATCTACACGCGTCCCTGCCCGCTGCTCGTGCCGCTGGCCGAGGAGGGCTGGGTGGAAGGTCCGATCGCGCGCGGCGTCGTGGACACCTATCTCGCTACGCTGCGCCACAGCGGCATCGACACCCTCGTACTCGGCTGCACCCACTACCCACTGCTGAAGCCGATCATCGCCGAGGTGATGGGCGACGGCGTGGCGCTCGTCGATTCCGCCGAGGAGACGGCCCGCGCGGTCGCCGCCGAGCTCGCGGCGCACGGCTTGGCCCGGCGGGACGGGACCGGCTCGTCGAGCTTCTTCGTCACCGATGTCCCGGATCGCTTCATCCGGATCGGGCGCCGCTTCCTCGGCACCCGGATCGAGTCGGCCGTCCGCATCGAGCGTTTAGCTTGACGTCCCCGAGCGCCGTGACGAGAATGACTCGTCCCTGATGCCAGGCTTCCTGACGCGCCTCTTTGGCAGCGCGAACGAGCGCACGCTGCGCCGGCTCTGGCCCGTCGTCGAAGAGGTCAACGGGCTCGAGGAGAGCTTCCGCGCGCTGCCCGACGAGGCCTTCCCCGAGAAGACCGCGGGCTTCCGCCAGCGCCTCGCCGGGGTCGAGGCCGAGGATGCGGCGGCGGCGCTCGAAGAGATCCTCCCCGAGGCCTTCGCCGCCGTGCGCGAGGCGTCGCGGCGGACGATCGGGCTGCGCCACTTCGACGTCCAGCTCCTCGGCGGGATCGTGCTGCACGAGGGCAAGATCGCCGAGATGAAGACGGGGGAGGGGAAGACGCTCGTCGCCACGCTGCCCCTCTACCTGAACGCCCTGGTCGCCAAGGGCGCTCATCTCGTCACCGTCAACGACTACCTGGCGCGCCGCGACGTCCAGTGGATGGGGCCGATCTACCAGTTCCTCGGCCTCACGGTCGCGTCGATCATCCACGATGCCAGCTTCCAGTTCGACCTGGCCTACATCCCCAAGGACTACCGCTTCCTCCACCTGCGGCCGATCGACCGGCGCGACGCCTACCGCGCCGACATCACCTACGGCACCAACAACGAGTTCGGCTTCGACTACCTGCGCGACAACATGAAGTTCAGCCTGGACGAGTACGTCCAGCGCGAGCTGCACTACGCGATCGTCGACGAGGTGGACAACATCCTGATCGACGAGGCGCGCACGCCGCTCATCATCTCGGGTCCGGCCGAGGAGTCGACCGACAAGTACTTCCTCGTCGACCGGATCATCCCGAAGCTGCGCAACGACGTCGACTACGCGATCGACGAGAAGCACCGCTCGGCGACGCTCACCGAGGAGGGCGTGTCCAAGTGCGAGCGGCTCCTCGGCGTCGCCAACCTCTACGACCCGAGCCAGATCGACACGCTGCACCACGTGACCCAGGCGCTCAAGGCGCACACGCTCTTCAAGCGCGACGTCGACTACGTGGTGAAGGACGGCGAGGTGATCATCGTCGACGAGTTCACCGGCCGGCTCATGCCCGGCCGGCGCTGGTCGGACGGGCTGCACCAGGCGGTGGAGGCGAAGGAGCGCGTCCGGATCGAGCGCGAGAACCAGACGCTCGCGACGATCACCATCCAGAACTACTTCCGGATGTACGCGAAGCTCGGTGGCATGACGGGCACGGCCGACACCGAGGCGGTCGAGTTCAAGAACATCTACAAGCTCGACGTCGTCGTCATGCCGCCGAACAAGCCGATGCGGCGCACCGACCTGCCGGACGTCGTCTACAAGAGCGAGCGGGAGAAGTTCGCCGCCGTCGTCGAGGAGATCAAGGAGTGCCACGAGAAGGGGCAGCCCGTGCTCGTCGGCACCACCTCGGTCGAGAAGTCCGAGCGCGTCTCGAAGCTCCTCAAGAAGGACGGCGTCAAGCACAACGTGCTGAACGCCATCAACCACGAGGCCGAGGCGAACATCATCGCCCAAGCCGGCCGCTTCCAGCAGGTCACGATCGCCACCAACATGGCCGGCCGCGGGACGGACATCCTGCTCGGCGGGAACCCCGAGTTCCTGGCACGCGCCGAGATGGAGAACGAGTGGATGCGGCGCGCCGGGTCGCTCCAGCAGAGCGGGAAGCCGCACGAGCGCTATGAGGATGCGCTGCGCGGGCTTCGCGAGCGCTACGACGAGGAGGTGCAGCGGGCAGGTGACGAGTACCGCAAGGAGCTGGCCGACCTCGAGGAGCGGCGTGGCGAGGCGCTGCGCGAGCTCACCGAGGTGCACCGCCAGATCCTCGAGCTCTCGCCCTACCGGGCGCTGCGCGCCCGCTTCGAGGAGGTGAGCTCGGTGGAGCTCATCCCCGCCGTGCGCGACCACGACCCCGTCCCGCCCCGCTACCTGCGGGTCAAGGGCGAGCTCGAGACGGCGCTGCTGGGCGCCGGCGGCGGGGCGGCGGTGGCCTCCGAGCGCGCGGGCCTCGAGGAGCTGAAGGCCCGGTACGGCGCCGTGCTCGACGCCTGGGAGCAGGTCGGCCACCGCACCGACGACACGGCGCGCGAGCTCGACGAGCGCCGCGCCGAGTACGAGCGGGGCCTCTCCACCTTCGAGCTCGCGTTGCTCGTGAAGGGCGGCGCCGCCGGGAACGGCGACCTGGCGGAGCTCTGCGCGCGCTACCGCGGGGCGGAGGACGCCTACGTCGAAGCCGAGCGCTTGCACGAGGAGAAGCGGGGGCCGTACGAGGAGGCGCTGCGCGCCGCCGAGCAGCGCTACGAGGAGAGCCGGCGGCAGTACGTCGAGCGCGTCGAGGAGATCCGCGAGCAGCTCCAGAAGGCGCCGCAGGAGTACGAGGCGCGTCACAAGGAGATCCTCGAGAAGTACCGCGAGGTCTGTGCTGCCGAGCACGAGAAGGTGGTGGCCGCGGGCGGCCTCCACATCCTCGGCACCGAGCGGCACGAAGCGCGCCGGATTGACAACCAGCTCCGCGGCCGCGGCGGCCGGCAGGGCGACCCGGGCTCGTCCCGCTTCTACCTCTCGCTCGAGGACGACCTCCTGCGCATCTTCGGCGCCGACCGCATGCAGGGGCTCATGCAGCGGCTCGGGATGGAAGAGGGCGTGCCGATCGAGCATCGCCTGATCACCCGCGCCATCCGCAACGCGCAGGAGAAGGTCGAGGCCCACAACTTCGACATCCGCAAGCATCTCCTCGAGTACGACGACGTCCTCAACAAGCAGCGCGAGGTCATCTACGCGCGCCGGCGGGACCTGCTCGGGCGCGACGACCTCAAGGAGGATGTGCTCGAGATGGCCGAGGGGCTGGCGGAGGACCTCGTCGCGACGCACGGCGACGCCGACACGGCCTCGGAGGAGTGGGGCTGGAAGGCGCTCGACGACGCCGTCTTCGCCCAGTTCAACTTCCGGCTCCACTTCCCGGAGGCGGAGCGGGCGGGACTCCGTCTGGAAGGGCTCCAGGACATCCTCGTCGAGAAGGTGCGCGAGGCCTACGAGCGGCGCGAGCAGCAGTTCGGGCCGCCGATCATGCGCCACCTCGAGAAGCTCATCATGCTCCAGACGCTCGACGCCCTCTGGAAGGACCACCTCCTCAGCATGGACCACCTGAAGGAGGGCATCGGGCTGCGCGGCTACGGGCAGGTCCAGCCCCTCCAGGCCTACCAGAAGGAAGGCTACGACATGTTCGAGGGGATGGTGCGTCGCCTCGAGGCCGACGTGGTCGAGAAGCTGATGAGCGTGCAGCTCCGGACCGAGGCCGCGGGCGCGCGGCCGCGGGTGGCGGTCGAGCATGCCGACGGCGACGTCGCCGCCCTGCCCGCGGAGATCGAGGCGATGGAGCGGCGCCAGCGGGCGGCCGCGCGCATGACGCTCTCCCACGGCGAGCACGGGCCGCAGGAGGCGCAGAAGATCGAGACGGTCCGCCGCGAGGGAGCCAAGGTCGGGCGCAACGATCCGTGCCCGTGCGGGAGCGGCAAGAAGTACAAGAAGTGCCACGGGCAGGCGTGACCCACGCCGGATGAAGCTCCAGCGGCGCGCGCACCGCGTCCTGGTCCCGGGGTTCCGCTTCTCCGGCGTCCGCGCGGGTCTCAAGCAGCGAGGCCGGGATGTCGCCCTGATCGTGGCCGACCGGCCGGCCAGCGTCGCCGGCGTGTTCACGACCAACCGGGCGCCCGCCGCTCCCGTCCAGCTGGCGCGGCGGCGAGTCGCCGCCGGCCGCGCCTCCGCCGTCCTCGTCCATGCTGGTAACGCCAATGCCTGCACCGGCGCCGAGGGGCGGCGCACGGCCGCGGACGCGACCGCGCTCGCCGCGCGGCTCCTGGGCCTTGCGCCGGCCGAGGTCGTGCCGTGCGCCACGGGACGCATCGGCGTCCAGGTGCCGCGGCAGCGGCTCCTGGCCGGGGTGCGGGCGGCCGCGGTCGCGCTCGCGCCGGCGGGCTTCCCGCATGCCGCCGAGGCCATCACCACCACCGACGCGTTCCCGAAAACCGCCCGTCGCGCGCTCGTGCTCGGCGGGAGGCGGGTCACCGTCGCCGCGCTCGGCAAGGGCGCCGGCATGATCGCCCCCGACCTGGCGACGCTCCTCGTCTTCGTCGTGACCGACGCCGCGGCGCCGGCGCGCGTGCTCCGCGCGACGCTCGGCGAGGCCGTCGACGCGACGCTCAACGCCATCACCGTCGACGGCGACATGAGCACGAACGACACCGTGCTGCTGCTCGCGAGCGGCGCCGCGGCGAACACGCCGATCGCCGTGGGCTCGCGGCAGCACGCGGCCCTCACACGCGCGGTGACCGCGGTGCTCGACGAGATCGCCCGCCTCGTGGTGCTCGACGGCGAGGGCGGCACGCGCGTGGTCGAGGTCCTCGTGCGCGGCGCGCGTTCCGGGGGCGAGGCGCGCCGCGTGGCGCGCGCCGTCGCCGAGTCGACGCTCTGCAAGGCGGCCTTCCACGGCGGCGACCCGAACTGGGGCCGCTTCGTGTGCGCGGCGGGGACGGCGGGTGCGGCGCTCGACGCGGACCGGGTGGACGTGACGATCGGCGACGTGAGGGTCGCACGCCGCGGCCGCCCCGTGCCCGGCGCGCTCGGCCGTGCCGCCGTCCGCATGCGGCGGACGAGCTTTCGTCTCGAGCTCGATCTTCACCTGGGCGCCGGCACCGCCCGGATGCTCGCCTCGGACCTCTCGCCCGCCTACGTCCGCTTCAACGCCGAGTACACGACCTGAGTGCGGACCCTCCGGCTGCTCGGCCTGGTCGTCGCGGTCTGGCTGCTCGCGGCCGTCGTGAGCCCCTGGGTGGCCGGTCTGGCGGCAGCCGGGTGGCGGCTCACGTTCGCGCGCCTCTACGACCGGGTGTTCGAGCTGCTCCTGGTGGCCGCGGTCGTCATCGCCTGGCGTCGGCTCGACCTGGGCAGCGCCCGCGAGCTGGGGCTCGCACGGCCGCGCTGGGCCGCCGAGGTCCGGCGCGGCCTCGGCGCGGGACTCGCCGGCGTGGGGGCGGCGCTCCTCGTCTGCATGCTGGCCGGTGCGGTGGTGCCGGAGCTGCGCTTCGCGGCCGTCAAGACGCTGCGCAAGGCGCTGCTCGGCCTCGCCGCGGCCATTGCCATCGGCACGGCCGAGGAACTGCTCTTCCGCGGTGTCCTGCTCCATCGGATGGCGCGCGACCTCGGGCGAATGGCAGCCGTCATCCTCACCGCGCTCGTGTACGCGGCGGTGCATGCGGTGCGCACGGGCGCGTCCCGCGGCGGGGCCGTGACCATCTGGAGCGGTCTCGAGCGGAGCGCCGCACTGGTGACGCCACTCCTCGAGCGGGACGCGCTGCCGGGAATCGTCGGGCTCGTGGGCCTGGGCGTGCTGCTGGCCGTCGCGCGGCTGCGCACGGGGAGTCTCTGGGTGTCGATCGGCATCCACACGGCGTGGGTGGCGGTCTTCCGCGTGGGGCGACTCTTCCTCGCGATCCAGCGTGAGCCGGCGTGGCTCGTCGGCCCGGGTTGGCCGCCGCTCATCGGCGGTGTGGCCGGCTGGGTGGCGATCGTCATCACCTCGGCGCTGCTCTTCTCTCGGAGGAGATAGAGGGCCAGGATCGAGCCCCCTCGCTCATCGCCGCCCGTGCTCTGCCGCGATCGAGACCCGCACTGCATCCTGGGCGCTCGTAATCGGATGCACGCCCAGGACGGCGATGTAGCGGCGGCTGCCGTCGTCCATCGCGTGGCTCCAGGCATAGGCGAGGCCCGCCTTGGGGTGGCCCTTCAGCGCGAACACCTCGACGACGCCGTCCCAGGGTCTGGCCCTGGAAGGTCTCGTGGACGCGGACGGAGCGGAGGTGGGTGCTCTCGACGCCGTGCAGGTCCCGGATGGTCTTCCGCAACCGTTCGCGCTCCGTCATGCCGCCTTCTCTATCAAGTTGCATCAGCGCCGCGAAGAGTGCCAAGCTCGGACCCGCTGACGTGACCCCCACCACGGACCTCGCGCTCGACGACATCCAGCTCGGCGAGCTCTCGCTCTGGCTCCGCCCGGACCGCGAGGGCATCTTCGCGAAGCTGCGCACCGAGCGTCCGGTGTCGTTCCACGCCGAGGGGGAATTTCCCGGCGTGCCGAAGGGGCGCGGCTTCTGGGCGCTGACCCGCTACGCCGACGTCGTCCGCGCGAGCATGGATGCCGAGACGTTCGTCTCCGGCCACGGCGTCAACATCCCCGACCAGGTACCCGAGCTGAACGAGTTCTTCGGCTCGATGATCAACATGGACGCCCCCCGGCACACGAAGCTCCGGAAGCTGGTGAGCGCCGGGTTCACGCCCCGCACCATCAACCAGGTCGAGCAGGCGGTCCGGACGCAGGCGAAGCGGATCGTCGATGCGGTGGCAAACAAGGGGACGTGCGACTTCGTCGGGGAGGTGGCCGCCGCGCTCCCCCTCCGCATCATCTGCGACATGATGGGTATTCCCGAGGCCGACCATCGGCGCATCTTCGAGCTCACGAACCTCATCCTCGGCGTCGGCGACCCCGAGTACGCCAGCTCGCGCGAGGAGCTGATGGCGGGAGCCATGGAGCTCTTCCAGTACGCCCAGACGCTGGCGGAGGAGCGGCGGACACATCCGCGCGACGACATCACGACCGCCCTCATTCAGGCCGAGGTCGACGGGGAGCGCCTCACCAGCCAGGAGGTCGGGTCGTTCTTCATCCTCCTCGCCGCGGCCGGCAACGAGACGACGCGCAACGCGATCAGCCACGGTATCAAGGTGCTCACCGACTTCCCCGCCGAGCGCGCCAGGTGGATGGCCGACTTCGAGCGGATCGCGCCGACCGCGGTCGAGGAGATCGTGCGCTGGGCCACCCCCGTGATCCACTTCCGGCGCACCGCCACGCGCGACGTCGAGATCGGCGGGCAGCGGATCCACGCCGGCGACAAGGTCGTCCTCTGGTACAACTCGGCGAACCGCGACGAGGCGTTCTGGAGCGAGGCGTACCGCTTCGATGTGACCCGCACGCCGAACGACCACGTGGGCTTCGGCGCGGGCGGCCCGCACTTCTGCCTCGGCGCGAACCTCGCGCGGCGCGAGATCCGCGTGATGTTCGACGAGCTCCTGCACCGGCTGCCCGACATGCACGTGACGGGGCGGCCCGACATGCTGCAGTCGGCTTTCATCCACGGCATCAAGCGCATGCGGGTGGAGTTCACGCCGGCGCGCTAGCGCACAGTTCGCAAGATAACTGCCCCCGATTGACGCGGAGGCCGGCTCCGCACTAGGGTCACGTCGCCACGGCAAGGAGGTCAGGATGGCGACGTACGTGATGCTGAGCACCCTCACCGACGAAGGGGCGGAGACGATCAAGAAGAACCCCACCCGCATCCGCGACGTCAACAAGGAGGTCGAGAAGCTGGGCGTGCGCGTCACGAGCCAGTACGCGTTGCTCGGCCCGTACGACTTCCTGAGCGTCGTCGAGGCGCCCGACAACGAGACGATCGCGCGCGTCTCGGCGGAGCTGTCGGCGCGCGGCAGCATCAAGATCACGACGCTGGCGGCGATCCCGATCGAGAAGTTCATCTCGGCGATTAAGTAGATTCCGGGGGCCCGTCCAGTGCTCGCGCGGCTTCGCCGCGCTGCGCGCTTTATGCCCCCGGACCCCGTCGCTCGGGCGCGGCGAAGCCGCGCCCGGCTCCCCCGGGCCTATTGGACGGAGCGGCTGTAGAGGCCTCGTCGATCATTGGGCACTGTCGGGGAAGCGGGGCGCCCAGCTCTCATGCTCCACCCGGGCGCCGTTCGCGATGAAGGCGATCGCGTGGTACCAGCCGGCGATCAGCAGTAGCTCGAGGCGCTGTGGTTCGGTCCAGTGCCGTTCGAGCTCCGACCACAGCTCGTCCGACACCGATGCGGTGTCGTGTAGCTCGTCGACGAGTCGGACGAGCAGGCCGTCGCGAGCCGACCAGACGGCTGCGTCGGCGTCGGCCGTGACGGTCGCTGCCAGCTGCTCGGGCGAGAGGCCGGCGCGCGCGCCGTACGAGATTGCATGGACCGCCCACTCGTACTCGCACGCGCACCGGGCGCAGACGCGATGGATGACGAGCTCTCGATCGTGGAGGTCGAGGGACAGCTCGCGGCCGAGGACGAAGCGGCCGAGCGAGGTCATGGCCGCCGCGAGGGGGCGATGCCGCGCGAGCGTGCGGAAGAGCTTGAGCGGCTCGACGGGAGAGTTCCGCGGCATCATGGCCTGCAGCGTCGCGCCCACCTCCGGCTCGTAGGGAGGGTGGACCGGCTCGATACGTGGACGACGAAGCTCGGTAGGCATGAGCCCCTCCTCGGACGTGCTATGCTTTCCGAAGCACATCTCTAGGACTTCTGAAAACGTAGCGCAAGGGGGTTTCCATGCCCGTACCGAAGCCGGGCCGGCCCGTACGTGGGTCGCGCACGGGCCGGCCGATCATGGCGCTGCTCGACCTCCTCGGGCGGCGCTGGGCGCTGCGCATCCTCTGGGAGGCGCGCCACGGGCCGCTCTCCTTCCGCGCGCTTCGGGAGCGCTGTGACGGCATGTCACCGAGCGTGCTGATGCAGCGCCTGCGCGAGCTGCGCCACGCGGGCATCATCGAGCTCGGGGCGGACGGCTACGCAGCGACCGCCGAGGGACGGAGACTGTTCCACGCCCTGGCGCCCCTCAAGGACTGGGCGGAGCGGTGGGCTCGACGCTCGGGGAGGAACCGCCTCCGCGCGTCGCGTTGCTCAGGCGACATGCGCACGAAGAGTTGAGCTTCGACTTGTCCCGCCCGAGGCGGTGCTGTTAGGTTGCCCGTACATGGCACACGCCGCCCGTGCCGAGCCGAACGCGGCGGGGACGTTCACGAAGGAGCGGTACTTCCGCCTCGTGACCGAGGGAGTCCTCGAACCCGACGACCGCGTGGAGTTGCTGGAGGGGGTGGTCGTCGCCATGGCTCAGAGTCCAGGCCACGCGGTGGCGGGCGATCTCGTTGCGGAGGCGCTCCGCCGCGCGGTCGGAACCCGGGCGGCCGTCCGGGTGCAACGGCCCTTCGTCGCCGGCCGGCGCTCGGTCCCGGAGCCCGATGTCGCCATCGTGCCCGGGCGCGTTCACGACTATGCGAAATCCCATCCGACGACGGCGTTGCTGATCGTCGAGGTGGCCGAGTGGTCTCTGGCGCAGGACCGCATCACGAAGGCCGCGATTTATGCGGGGGCCGGCATCCCGGAGTACTGGATCGTGAACCTGCGGGACGACCAGGTCGAGGTGTTCCGTATGCCCGAACGGCGGGCGCGGCTGTACCGGGACAGGCGCATCGCGCGGCCCGGTGAGCGACTCGGGATCGCCGCGTTGGAGGGAGCGAGCGTTGCCGTCGACGAGCTGCTCCCCGAACCTTAGCCACGCGCCGTGTGGGTCAAGATCTGCTGCATTCAGGACCTCGACGAGGTCCGGCTCGCCGTGCGGCTGGGCGCGACGGCCATCGGACTCGTGTCGGCCATGCCGAGCGGCCCGGGTGTCATTTCCGAGGAGCGCATCGCCGGGATCGCGCCGCACGTGCCGCCCGGCATCGACTCTTTTCTTCTTACGAGCCTCACGCAGCCGTCAGAGATCGTCGCTCAGCACCGGCGGTGCAAGACCAGCGCACTGCAACTTTGCGATCGGCTGGAGGCCGGCGCCCACGCCGAGCTGCGCGCCGCGCTGCCGGGCGTGTCGATCGTCCAGGTCGTACACGTGATCGACCGCGAGTCCGTGGCGGAGGCGCTCGCGGTCGGCGACCACGTCGACGCGCTCCTCCTCGATTCGGGCAATCGGGACCTCGCCGCGAGGGAACTCGGCGGCACCGGGCGCACCCACGACTGGCAGCTCAGCGCCGAGATCCGGGAGCGCGCCGCGGCACCGGTGTTCCTGGCGGGCGGCTTGACGTCGGAGAACGTCGGCGCCGCGATCCACTGCGTCGAGCCCCACGGGGTGGACGTCTGCAGCGGGGTGCGCACGGCCGGCCGGCTCGACGAGGGCAAGCTCGCCGCGTTCTTCGCTGCGGTCCGCGCCGCGTAGCTATCCGCTCAGCGCCGCGCGCAGCAGCTCCTGCACGAGCTGCGGATTCGCCTTGCCGCCGGTCGCCTTCATCACCTGTCCGACGAGGAAGCCGAGGACCCGGTCCTTGCCGGCGCGGAACTCGGCGGCCTGTCCCGGGTGGCGCGCGACGACGTCGGCCACCGCGCGCTCGAGCGCGGCGCGGTCGCTCACCTGTGCGAGTCCCTCGGCCCGGACGAGCTCCTCGGGGTCGCGACCGGTGCCCCGGAGCCGCGGGATCAGGCTCTTCGCCGTGTTGCGGTTGATCGTGCCCGCCTGAACGAGGAGCGCGAGGCGGGCGAGCTGCGTCGCGGTGAGCGGCCAGTCGCGGATGACGAGCGCGCGGTCGAGCTTCTCCTCGCGGACGATCCGCAGCAGCTCCGTCATCACCCAGTTGGCCATCTCCTTCGGCGGGGCGCCGGCCGCGACGCCCGCCTCGAAGTAGTCGGCGACGTCCTTGCGCTGCGTCAGCACGTCGGCGTCGTAGGGCGACAGCCCGTGGTCGCGGATGAAGCGGTCGCACCGCGGCCCGGGCAGCTCGGGCAGCGTCGCGCGGATCTCCCCCACCCACGCCGCGTCGACGACGAGCGGCAGCAGGTCCGGCTCGGGGAAGTAGCGGTAGTCGTCGGCGTACTCCTTCCGCCGCATCGAACGGGTCTCCTCGCGCTCGGCGTCCCACAGCCGCGTCTCCTGGACGATCCGCTCCCCGCTCGCGAGCGCCTCGGTCTGCCGTGCGATCTCGTACGTGATCGCCTTCTCGACGGCGCGGAACGAATTCATGTTCTTGACCTCGACCTTGGTGCCGAAGGCCGCCTGGCCCGCCGGCCGCACCGAGATGTTGGCGTCGCAGCGGAAGCTCCCTTCCTCCATGTTGCCGTCGCAGATCTCGAGGTACATGAGGATCGAGCGCAGCATGCGCAGGTAGGCGCCGGCCTCGGCGACCGTCCGGATGTCGGGCTCGCTCACGATCTCGAGCAGCGGCACACCCGAGCGGTTGAAGTCGACGAGGCTCGCGTCGCCGTGCGCGTCGTGGATGTTCTTGCCGGTGTCCTCCTCCATGTGGATGCGCGTCAGGCCGATCCGCTTCGTGCCGCCGTCGACCAGCACGTCGAGCCAGCCGCCGGTGCAGATCGGCGTCTCGTACATGCTGATCTGATAGCCCTTGGGGAGGTCGGGGTAGAAGTAGTTCTTGCGCGCGAAGCGGGAGGACCCGGCGATCGTGCACTGCGTGGCGAGTCCCGCGCGGATCGCGAACTCGACGACGCGGCGGTTGAGGACGGGCAAGACGCCCGGCATGCCCAGGCAGACGGGGCACACGTGGGTGTTCGCCGGGCCGCCGAAGGCCGCCGAGCAGCGGCAGAAGATCTTGGAGCTCGTCAGCAGCTCGGCATGGACCTCGAGGCCGATGACCGCCTCCACCCCGCTCATAATGATGCCCGCCTCCGGTGCCAGTCGGTCGCCTGCTCGTAGGCGGCGCCGATGCGCAGCACGGTCTCCTCGTCGAACGGCCGGCCGATCACCTGGAGTCCGATGGGCAGCCCCGAGGCGTCGAAGCCGCAGGGGAGGGCGAGGCCCGGGAGCCCCGCCAGATTGACCGAGATCGTGAAGATGTCCGACAGGTACATGGTGAGCGGATCGGCGATCTTCTCGCCCAGGCGGAACGCGGTGGTGGGCGCCACCGGCGTCACCAGCGCCTCGCAGCGCTGGAAGACCTGCTCGAAGTCGCGCCGGATGAGGGTCCGCACCTGCTGCGCCTTCAGGTAGTAGGCGTCGTAGTAGCCCGCCGACAGCGCGTAGGTCCCGAGCATGATGCGCCGCTTCACCTCGGTGCCGAAGCCCGCCGCGCGCGACGCCTCGTACATGGCGCCGAGCGAGTCCGCCGGCACGCGGAGGCCGTAGCGGATGCCGTCGTAGCGCGCGAGGTTGGAGGAGGCCTCCGCGGTCGCGATCAGATAGTAGGTGGCGATCGCGTACTCGGTGTGGGGCAGCGACACGGGCTCGACGATGGCGCCGAGCCGCTCGAGCTCGCGCACGGCCGCGCGGACCCCGGCCTCGACCTCCGGCTGCATGCCTTCGACGAAGTACTCGCGTGGGAGCCCGAGACGGAGACCGCGCACCCCTTGCTCGAGCGCCGCCAGATACGACGGGACGGGACGGGGCGAGGCGGTCGAGTCGGCGGGGTCGTGGCCCGCGATCGCCTCGAGCATGAGCGCCGTGTCGGCGACGTCGCGCGCGAGCGGGCCCACCTGGTCGAGCGACGAGGCGTAGGCGATCACGCCGTAGCGCGACACGCGCCCGTAGGTGGGCTTGAGGCCCACCACGCCGCAGAACGCCGCCGGCAGCCGCACCGAGCCGCCCGTGTCGGTGCCGAGCGCGGCGTGGCACTCGCCGGCGGCGACCGCGGCGCCCGAGCCGCCGGACGACCCGCCCGGCACGCGGTTTCCGTCCCACGGGTTCCGCGTCGTGCCGAGCGCCGAGTTCTCGGTCGACGAGCCCATCGCGAACTCGTCGCAGTTGAGCTTGCCGACGATCACCGCGCCGGCGCGCTTGAGGCGCGCCGTGACGGTCGCGTCGTACGCCGGGACGAAACGCTCGAGGATGCGCGAGCCGGCCGTCGTACGGATGCCCGCGGTGCAGATGATGTCCTTGATCCCCACTGGCACGCCGGCGAGCGGCCCGGGGTCCTCGCCGGCGGCGATGCGCCGGTCGATCGCCGCGGCGGCGGCGAGCGCCTCCGCCTCGGTCACGGAGAGGAAAGCGCCCACGGCGGGCTCGACGGCCGCGATGCGGTCGAGTGCGGCGCGCACGAGCTCGACCGAGGAGGTCTCGCGCCGGCGGACGCGCGCCGCGGCGTCGCGGAGAGAGAGGTCGTGGAGCGGCGTCATTCGATGATTTTGGGCACCTTGAAGAAGCGCCCATCCCGCGAGGGTGCGTTGGCGAGCGGCTCGTCGCCCGCCGGCGGGTTCTCGACCGTGTCCTGGCGGAGCAGGGCGCCGAAGTCCTCGACGTGCGCCGTGGGCGCGACCGCTTTCGTGTCGAGCGCCGACAGGCGCGCGAAGGCCTCGAGGATGTGATCGAGGTCGCCCGTCAGCCGCGCCTCCTCCTCGGGCGCGAGCCGCAGCCGGGCGAGGGCCGCGACGCGCCGCACCTCCTCACGCGTGATCGCCACGAAGACCTGTTCGTAGCGCACGCTCCGGGCATGCGCAACGATTGACGGACGCTACCGGGTTGCGACGCCGGAGACCGCCAAGTAATCTCGCCCGCCGTGGATGGGCGTGGGGAGCTCGGGCGGCGCGGGGAGGCGATGGCGGAGGAGTTCCTGCGCGCCTGCCGCTACACGATCGTGGCCCGGAACTACCGCTGCCGCGCCGGCGAGATCGACCTGGTCGCCCTCGACGGCGAGGTGCTCGTCTTCGTCGAGGTGCGGACCCGGCGCGGGGCCGCCGCCGGCACGCCGCTCGAATCCGTCGTCGGCCGCAAGCAGGCGCAGGTGGTGCGCGTCGCCCGCCACTTCCTCGCGGCGCGCGGCTGGCACGACCGCGACGCACGGTTCGACGTGGTGGGCATCCGCTTCGACGCCGATCCGCCGGCCGTCGAGCACGTGCGCGGCGCCTTCGATGCTTGATATCCGCCTGATCCGCACCGAGCCCGACCGCGTGAAGGCCGAGCTCGCCAAGGTGGGATTTCCGGCGTTCCAGGTGGACGCGCTCCTCGACGCGGATCGGCGGCGCCGCGAGGCCCTGCACGCGCTCGAGCAGCTCCGCGCCGAGCGGACGGCTGCCTCCAAGACGATCCGCGACATCGGCGATGCGGGGCAGCGCGAGCAGGCCATCGCCGCGCAGCGGGCGCTGGGCGAGCGGATCGCGGCGGCGGAGAAGGAGGCCACCGCAGCCGAGGAGGAGTTCAACCGGCTGATGCTCGAGGTGCCGAACCTGCCGCACCCCGACGTCCCGGTCGGACCCGACGAATCCGCCAACGTGGTCGTCCGCACCGAGGGCGCGCTGCCGACCTTCGACTTCCCGCCGCTGCCCCACTGGGAGCTCGGCCCCGCACTCGGCGTCATCGACTTCGAGCGCGGCGTGAAGGTCTCCGGCACGCGCTTCTACGTGCTGCGTGGCGCCGGGGCGCGGCTCCAGCGCGCGCTCATCACCTGGATGCTCGACCTGCACACGCGCGAGCACGGGTACACGGAGGTCTACCCGCCCGCGATGGTGAAGGGCGAGTGTCTGGTCGGCACCGGCAACCTGCCGAAGTTCGCCGACACCCTCTACCGCGACGTCGAGGAGGACCACTGGTTCGTGCCCACCGCGGAGGTGCCGGTCACGAACCTCTATCGGGACGAGATCCTCGAGCGGCTGCCGGTCCACCACGTCGCCTACACGCCGTGCTTCCGGCGCGAGAAGATGTCGGCCGGCCGCGACGTCCGCGGCATCAAGCGCGGGCACCAGTTCGACAAGGTGGAGCTGGTCAAGTTCGTGCGGCCTGAGACCTCCGACGACGAGCTGGTCCGGCTCCTCGCCGACGCCGAGGACGTCTGCCGCCGTCTCGGGCTTCCCTACCGCATCGTCCAGATGTGCACCGGCGACCTCTCGTTCACCGCCGCGATGAAGTACGACATCGAGGTCTGGGCCCCGGGGTGCGCGGAGTGGCTCGAGGTCAGCTCCTGCTCGAATTTCCGCGATTTCCAGGCCCGCCGGGCGAACATCCGCTATCGGCCGGCGCCGCGCGCCAAGCCGGAGCTCGTGCACACGCTGAACGGCTCCGGGCTGGCCCTCCCGCGCGTGATGATCGCGGTGCTCGAGACCTACCAGCGCGCCGACGGGAGCGTCGCGGTGCCCGAGGTCCTGCGTCCGTACGTCGGCGTCGATATGATCGCCCGCGGCGCCCCTACATGAGCCCGATGAAGCGCGGCGCGCGCGTGCGGACGATGCGGTCGGCGAGGACGATGTCGTAGAGGACGGCGTCGCCGACCCGCGTCTCGGGGACGAGGAGACCCGTCACCTTGACCCAGTCGTCGGCGCCAGCCTCGACGGGTGCCGTCGAGCGGACGATGATGCGGGCGCCGCGCCGGTCGGCGATCTCGAGGAGGGTCTCACCCGGCAGCACCTGCGTGCGTGCGATGCGCCCCGTGAACTCGACCTTGTGCTGGTAGAACTTGTCCGGCCGCGCGTTGATGCTGGAGATCGTGGGCCCGCAGGCCCCGAGCCCGGCGGCGAGCGCGAAGGGCAGGGCGAGGCGGCTGAGCCGCATGCGGGTGCGGCGGGTAGCACGGTCGTCCCGGAAAAGCAAAACGGCGGCGTTCGGAGGTAGTGTTCGGCAGCTACGCCAGTTGGCCGAATCTCCTGACTCCAGAGACCCGGTACGACCGTACGTAGATTTCGGCCTGGCCAAACCTCGCCTCGAGCAAGGCCCGGTAGATACGGAAGAACTCGCTGCTCTTCGGGCTTTCGGAGACATCCACCATGAAGAGATGGTGCCGCTCTTCGGGGCCAGCCCGCCAGCCGCCACGCACCGGAAGCCGCGTGTAGCCGCCGCTGACGGCATTCAGTTCAAGGACGACGGTGTTGAGTCGCTCAGGGTGGAAGGGGTTCCCCTGGTTGTCGTGGGTCGGGACAGTGATCTCGTATCGGCGAGTGTACCGCCGATGTCGGCGCCTGCCGGACGTCCGCTTACTACCTCGGGAAGTCCGAGACTTCTTCAAACGGAACGCCTTCCCTGCGGAGTACCTCCAACTGCCGGGGAGACGTCACGCCGAAAACGCCGGCCTCCGGGCCGCCCACGATCATGCCCGACCCCACGAGCGTCGTGAGGTCATGCGAATCGTTGGGGCGCCCCAGGCGGATGAAGATAACGGTTTGAGGCGCTCTGTCGGTCGACATCATGAACAAGCATATCCGTGCCGGCGGATGCCGCGTCAAGCGTCCGCGCCTCGCCACTCGATCAATAGACCCGCATGTTCTCCATCCAACGTGCACCGGCTAATGAATAAGATCGAGACCGCTATCCGGAGATGGCCGCACTCGGGTGCCGAGGCGACACCGGCGCCGCTACCGCCGGTTGCCGGGGGAAGGCCAAGGCCGCTCAGGCGCCGGAAGGTGAGCCTGTCTGCTGATGGCGACAGTGCCCGCTCGGTGCCCGTTGCCCCCGGCGGTTGACGTGGACGCCCGCGCGCCGTAGCCTCTCGCCTTTCCGGCGAAGGAGGCAGGCATGAGCAGGACGTTCCTGGCGGCGCTCGCGATCGGTGCGGTGCTCGGCTTCGGGTGGGCGGCGCGTGCGGCCGACGAGACGGTTGCCACGGTGGGCGACAAGAAGATCACCCGCGCGCAGCTCGAGGACGAGGTCCGGGCGAAGCTGATCGAGATCGAGAACCAGCGCTACGACGCGCTCCGAGAGGGCCTCGACGGTATGGTCGCGCAGGAGCTCCTGAAGCGCGAGGCGGCGGCGCGCGGCACGACGGCGGAGGCGCTCACCGCGGAGGAGATCGACAAGAAGACGCCCGAGCCCTCGGACCAGGACATCCAGAAGGTCTACGAGGAGAACAAGTCGCAGCTCGGCGGCCAGACACTCGAGCAGGTCAAGCCGCGCATCGTCCAGTACCTGAAGGGCCAGAAGCAGGAGGAGCGGCGCACGGCGTTCATCGAGGAGCTCAAGAAGAAGTACCCGACAACGGTGTCCTTGAAGCCCCCGGTGGTCAACGTCGCAGCCGCGGGCCGTCCCGAGCGCGGCGGCAAGAACGCGTCCGTCACCATCATCGAGTTCTCGGACTATCAGTGCCCGTTCTGCCAGCGCGCCGAGGACGTCGTCGAGAAGGTGATGAGCACGTACGGGGACAAGGTGCGGCTCGTGTACCGCAACTACCCGCTCCCGTTCCACCCGCGGGCGCGCCCGGCGTCCGAGGCGGCCGCCTGTGCCAACGCCCAGGGCAAGTTCTGGGAGTACCACAGCAAGCTCTTCCACGGCGACGGCCTCGAGGCCGAGAAGCTGAAGACCTACGCGGACCAAGTGGGCCTCGATCGCAAGAAGTTCGACGAGTGCCTGGAGAAGAAGCCGTTCACGGCCGAGATCGACAAGGACGTGAAGGACGGCGAGAAGGCCGGCGTGACCGGCACGCCCGCGTTCTTCATCAATGGCCGCATGCTGTCCGGCGCCCAGCCGTTCGAGAAGTTCAAGGAAGTGATCGACGACGAGCTGGCGTCGTCGAAGAAGTCGTCATAGCGCCCGCGCGGCCGGCGGGCGCGCGGCGCGAGTCAGCGGGCTTCGTCGGGAGGGGTGGCCGAGCCCGGTTTAAGGCAGCGGTCTTGAAAACCGCCAGGGTCTAAAAAGCCCTCGGGAGTTCGAATCTCCCCCCCTCCGCTCTTGTAGCACTAGGCTTTCTCGCTACTTAGGGGTACCGGTGCAATTTGGGCAGCGGGAGGAAGGCTAAGCTGTGCGTCAATAACCCATGACCGCGGGCAGGAGGAATCCGAGGTGCAGGCGATGGCCATGCCCCGCCGAGGGCCAGGCTGAGAAGGTTGGCACAGGCGTAGCGCCGCCTCCCGCGAGCTGATGAGATCGACCCTTACGCGCGGGTTCCGATCAGGACGGGCGGATTTTAATCATGACCGACTCGGTGATGGTGTTGCCGAGGGCATCCGTACAGGTCGCGCCGAAGTCCACGTAGAGCCCGTTTCCCGTTGCCTTCACGTGGCCAGCACCCAAAGAACAGTCTCCAGCGCCGTTCTGTGACAGGAACTGTGTGAGAGTGCTGGTGATGGCTTGCTCGAACACGGACACGTCCCTGATGGGGAACGTGCCAGCCTGCTGGCAGTCGATCCGGACGGGGCCGTCCGCGCAAAAGGTCACGTCGTAGTTGGCCGGCGGGAGCCAGAACGGAGGCGACGGTGGTGATGGCGGTGACGGCGGCGAGGGTTGGCGCTCGCACCTCATGCGAGTGGCATTACAGATCGGGCGATCGAGCGGGCAGAACACGCCGTCTCGACACCGCTCGGTCGAAGGAGGGGGCACCACCACGCCGCAGTCACCCGCGTGTTGGCAGGCGTAGACGATCTTTCGCACGCAATCCCGATAGAACCGTCCCTTGACGAATACCCCTCGACACTCCGTAAGTTCGCCACGGCACTGGGCGCCGCAGCGGGTGACGCGGGCGGAGCCCGACCACGCCGGGCTGGCATGCGCGAGGCTCACGAGGAGTCCGAGGATGGCGATGGATGTCTTCATCGCGAGCGTGCGGAGGTGAATGGCAAGAAGCGTACCCGCATCGCGGTTGCCGTGCTCGGCAATGATCGGATGACGGGAATGATGGTCCCGCGCGTCCGGCAGAAGGTTCCGCGCCGAGCTGGCGTCGTCCCTGCCCCGCGTCAGCCGTGGCACACTGTGCCATCGGGAGTGACATTTGGAGTCAGAGCGCTTGCCGATCCACGGAGCCGTCAGGCGCGGGTCGCTCTGGAGCGGAGGCCCGGGCAAGCGCGCGTCACGCATCCGGCCATACACGGACACGTCAACGGCATTCGAATCTCCCCCCTCCGCTCCATTTTCGTGCGAATCTGGTGGCTTAGCGGTTGCGATTTGGGAGGTTCCCGCTAGGTTCTCGATCAGCTCGGGACCCTGCGCCCGCGAGACAGGCGGAGATGAGCGGTGGTCGGTGGCGGGAACTATGCGGCCACGCTCCTCAGGTGCAGTTCCAGCATCTGACGCAACGGAGGTTGCCGCCGGTCCGGTGACGGCTCGCCGCTTCTCAGCCACCGGATCATGAACGCGAAATACAGCGCGTACAGGTTGTGACTGAGCAGCGCCGTGTCGATGTCCCTCGCGACCTCGCGGCGCTCCTTCGCGAGGTCGAAATGAAGTGCTGCTGTTAGGCGCGTGTAGCGACTATGGAATCCGGGCCGTGGCGTAGGAGATGAGCGAAGAAGCAGTCCGTCGGTCAACAGGAGTCAATCGCCTTGCAGGTCGCTCGCCAATTGGGGCTTGCCCGTCGCTACTCTGACCCAGAGACCCCGGCTCGCGACCGTGGGCATCGGGGAGGAGTCGGACCGGTACTTGGATACTTGAATGCGTTTTTCGGAAAGATCACGCGGGACGAAGTTCCATCTGCGATCCGAGCTGAGCATGCGCAGCGGGAAACACTGTGGCTCGTCGAGGTTGAACGGCTCGACGTATGTCCCTCTTGGTCGTCTGCGGTCGGAAGCACACGGAGACCTTCAAAGAAGCTTCTGATCCAGCGAGGCGTGACATGTGAAGTCATTTCGCCGAGGCTGGGTGACTAGAGCGGGTGAACGCTGGCCGGCGCTTCGCGTGGTCGGCTGACTACTTCTGCGCGGGCGCCTGCGCGGCGTCTTGAAGCGAGGATGATCCTGACCTCCGCCGGACAGCCGCGCGTTATCCCCAAGTGTGGACAAGTCGGGATGTGCTTCCAGGGCAGGCGATTGTCGGTGATCTTGGCGTGCACGTGCATGGCGCACCGTACGTCGTTGGATACGTTTTCCTGATCGCACCTTGACAGCGATTCGGGTTCGGCGTTAGAGACTGCCGCGTGCGGTGTGTGGCGGGGGGGAGGCGCGGAGCGAGTTACCTCCCGCGAGCCATGTAGGAGCGTAGCAGACCCCGCGATGAGATGCTCCCTCGACTATGCTCGGGCGCATCGGGTGGAACAGGCTGCGCACCGCTACGGAATCGATCTGACCGTGACGCGGGAGCGGATGTTCCTCAGCCTCGTCGCCGCGCAAGGCCATGTCCTTGCCCGGCAACCGGGGGGCAACGTCCTCTACCTCGTGCGCCACATGAGGCGCTGGGTTCTCCTGTGCGTCAGTGAGCGGCAGCGACGGATTCGCACCTTTCTGCCGCTCGGCCCGGGGGCGTGGTTGCGGCAACGGAACGGGGATTCGCCTGCCGGTGGGGACCGTCATCGACGCGAACCTCTCGGCGTATCGGCAGGCGATCCGGGCCCCGCTCGCGCCGCCCCGGCCGACGGAGACCTCAGGCGCCTATCGCGCCCGGATTGAAGCGGTCGTTACAGAGCGGATCGCCAGGCTGAGGGATAAACGTCGGCAAAAAAGGCCGCGGGCTGCGTTGTAGACGGCCGTAGTCCATGCGCAGATCGTCGCCGATCCTGCCGACCACGACCGCGCCCGAGTTGAGGCCCATGCGGGTCGAGAACCCGATGCCGTGCTCGCCCTTCACCTCGGTCGCGTAGCGGGTGATCTCGTCGCGGAGGTGCAGCGCCGCATAGCAGGCGCGCTGTGCGTGGTCCTCCGGTAGGACGGTGCGACGCGCGAGTCTTCAGGTCGAGGGGTGCGTGCCGGCGGCCGCTCGCTCTTCCGGACGGCCGCTGGCGCGCGGGCGCGGCCGTAGCGCGTCGTCGACGGCGCGGAGGTACTGCGCGATCACTCGATGTGCCCACGACCCCGGCCGCCTCGTTCCTTCGAAGAAGGCGCAGTGGCTGCCGCGCGAGGTGAGCGCGATCAGGCTCTCGGCCACCACGTCGACCAGCCCGAGGTGCTCGAGGACGTTCTCGACCACGCAGACCGGGTCGTCGGCAGCGTTGAGGACGAGGAGCGGAACGCGAATCCGCTCGGCGACGGCCATCGGATTCGTGGCGGCGTGGTAGTCGGCCACCGAGGCGAAGCCGGCGAGCGGGTGACAGCGGTCCTGGAACTCCTCCACCGTGCGACTGGTAAGCCCCTCTGCGTAGGCGGCATGACCGCGCAGGACGTAGGCGTGCCGCTCGAGGAAGTGCGCCTTGAGCATCCGCGTCAGGTAGCGATCGTACGGCCGGTGTACGCGGCCGAATGCGCGCGTCGTGTCGTAGCCCGGGCAGGAGGCGATGGCCGCCGTGAATGGTGTGGCGTCGCCATCCTCCCCGAGCGCGCGCACCAGGAGACCGGAGCCGGCCGACACCCCGACGCCGTAGAGCGGCGATCCCGGCACCTGGCGGCGTATCTCCGCGAGCTGCACGCGCAGGTCGGCGACCGATCCGAGCATGCTGAAGCGCGGCGTAGTGAGCGGCAACGTGCCGTGCCCGCGGCGGTTGCAGACGACGATGCGCCAGTCGAGGTGGGCGCGGAGGTCGCGCACCAGACGGCGCATCGACTGGCCGTCGCCGCACACGGTCGGCAGCACGACAACGGTTGGCGTCGCCGGGTCCGCGTCGAGCCCGGACCATTCCAGGGACACACACCCGCCGTCGCCGAGGCGCAGCACGTTGCAGCGATCGTAGAGCAACGGCAGATCGTGCCCGTCGGCGAACGCGAGCAGCGCGAGCTGGAGATGGCGATTGACCGCCCAGGGTGTGGGGCGGAACGGGCGCGCGAGCGCCGAGCAGGCCGCCACGACCTCGCGCAGCAGCGGGGTCGGACGGTAGTAGAGCCGGGTGGAGTGCGGCGGGCCGACCGATGTCATGCCGGTAACCCGTTGCTATCCCGGTCGGAAGGTTTCGTCGATCCACCCCCGTGAGCGGGTGGTGGAGGCTACCTCGCTTATCTTCATCTTCCGAGGGATCAGGCCTTCGTGTCGTCCGTGATCTGTTGGTCCGCCTTCGGGCTCGCGAGCGACTTCGGCTCTTCGAGCCCCTTCTTGAACGCGCGGATCGACCGGCCGAGGCTCTCGCCCAGCTCGGGAAGTCTACTTGGGCCGAAGATGACGAGGACGACGACCAACACCACGAACAGATGCAACGGCTGAAAGAGCCCCTCAAGCATGACGCACTCCGTCGACGGGTTCCGGAACCACCGGAGAACGGAGCAATAGACGTCCGGACGCCCGCGCTGACGCGAGGCGCGATCCGGGACGGACGGTGTGGCAGGACGCTGCAAAG